>JAOZQC010000470.1:0-2780 GCA_029932425.1 Planctomycetota bacterium
AGGAGCGAGACGCGGACCTCCACCATCCGGGAGGGGGCGAGGTGTCCGGGGGCGGCGGCCACGTCCCCGCGCCGGATGGCCTCGCACTTGAGACCGGGGACGCTCAGCGCCAGGCACTGCCCCGCCCGGCCTTCCTCCACGGGCTCCCCGTGGTACTCCACGGCCCGCACGCGCCCGGAGAGGCCCCGGGGGAGCAGCTCGATCGCGTCGCCGACCCGGATCCGGCCCGCGGAGGGCATGCCGGTGAGCACGGTGCCGATGCCGGGGGGGCGGAAGGCCCGCTGCACGGACATGCGGAACACCCGGCCCGGGGGGCGCGGGGGGACGCTCCCGGCCACCGCGGCGAGCGCGTTCCACAGCTCCTCGAAACCGTCGCCCGTGACCGAGGAGACGGGGCAGACGGGAGCCCCTTCGAGGAAGGTGCCCCGGAGGAGCTCCCTCACCTCCTCCACGGCGAGCTCGCGGATCTCGTCGTCGACCAGGTCGATCCGGGTGACGGCCGCGAGCCCCCGCTCGATGCCCAGGAGATCCAGGATCCGGAGATGCTCGACGGTCTGGGGCATGACGGAGTCGTCCGCGGCCACCACGAGGAGCGCCAGGTCGACGCCGGAGGCCCCCGCCACCATGTTGCGGATGAACTTCTCGTGCCCCGGCAGGTCCACGAGACAGCCCCGGAGCCCCTCCTCGAACCGGAGGGGCGCGAAACCCACGTCGATGGTGAGTCCCCGCTCCCGCTCCTCCTTCAGGGTGTCGGTCTCGATGCCGGTCAGCATCCGGACGAGGGCGGTCTTCCCGTGATCGACGTGACCGGCGGTCGCGATCAGCACGTGCTTCGAGCCGCCACCCATGCGCACCTTCACTCCGGGACCGCCCGGGCCGCCCCGGACTCTCGATCCGCCCCGCTCCCGGGTGCCCCCGCGCGCTCCGCGGGAGGGGCGGATTCAGCTCTCTTCTTTCGGGGAGCGCCCTCCCTCGCCGCGCTTCTTGCCCTTCAGCGGCCGGATGCTGTTCGACTTGCACTCGGGAAGAGGGCAGGTCCACTCCACGAGGGGAGCCCGCGGGTCGTAGTCCTGCTCGAACTCGTGGCCGCATCGCATGCAGCGGAACGTGGTCTTGGCGCTCATGCCCTGGCCTCCGTCCTCCCCGCCGCCCGCCGGGCCTCCCGGGCGAGCTTCTTCCGGTGCTCCTCCTCGAGCACCTTCCTCGTGGGGGCCACCTCCTCCTCCCTGACCCGGGCCCGGAGCTCCTCCAGGACGCGGAAGACGCGCGCGAACTTCTGGCCCTCCGCGGCCGAGATCCACTCGAGCTGGAGCCGCTCCGGCCGGATGCCGAGCCTCTCGAGCTTGTCCCAGAGCCGGAGCACCCGCTTCACCGTCTGCCGGTTGGCGTCGATGTAGTGGCAGTCCGCGAAGTGGCACCCGGAGACGAGCACGATGGGGGCTCCCCGGCGGAACGCCCGGAGGACCCACTCCTCGTCCACGCGGCCGGAGCACATGGTGCGGATGATCCGCCCGCTCGGCGGGTGCTGGAGGCGGGAGATCCCGGCCATGTCGCCGCCCGCGTAGGAGCACCAGTTGCAGGCGAAGGTGAGGATCTTGTCCATGGGGTTCTCGGCCAGCAGGGCGTCGATCTGGGCCTCGATCTGCGCGTCGGTGAAGTGCCGCATGGTGATCGCGCCGAACCGGCACTCGGATCCGCACGTCCCGCATCCGGCGCAGGCCGCCGCGATGACCGTGGGCGGCTCCTTGGCCCCCTTCACGAAGTGGATGGCGTGGTAGGGGCAGACCTTGGCGCACTGGCCGCAGTTGTTGCAGAGCTCGGGATCGATGCGACAGGTGTAGGCCTCGATCGTCACCTCCCCCGCGGAGAGGAGGTTCCCGGCGCGGGCGGCCGCGGTCCCCGCCTGGCAGACGGAGTCCTTCACGTCCTTCGGCGACTCCACGCAGCCGGCGATGTAGACCCCCCGCGTGGGGGCGTCCACCGGCTTCAGCTTGGGATGGGACTCCATGAGGAATCCGTCCGAGGTCTTCGACAGGGTGAGGAGCTTCTGGATCTTGTCCCGGTCCCGGGGCGGCCTGACCCCCACGGAGAGGACGACCATGTCGAACTCGTGCTCCTCGAGCTCGCCCGTGAGCGTGTTCTCGACGTGCACCCTCAGGTTCCCGGTTTCCGGATCCTCCTCGATCTCTCCGGGCAGGCCCCGGATGTAGCGGACGCCTTCCTCCCGGCTCCGCTGGTACATGGCCTCGAACCCCTTCCCGAAGGCCCGGATGTCGATGTAGAAGACCTTGCACTCCGTGTCGGGGTAGTGGTCCCGGAGGAGGAGGGTGTCCTTCACCGTGTTCATGCAGCAGATGTTGCTGCAGTACTCGGCCCCGTGGACCTTCGAGCGCGAGCCCACGCACTGCACGAACCCGATGCGCTTCGGCCGGCTCATGTCCGAGGGCCGCACGAAGTGCCCCCCGGTGGGCCCGCCGGCACAGATCAGCCGCTCGAACTCCATGGAATCGATGACGTTCAGGAAGCGCCCGTACCCGTACTCGGGCACCTCCCGGGCATCGAAGACGTCCATGCCGATGGCCACGACCACCGCACCGACATCGAACTCCTCGATCCGGTCCTGGTCGTCGTAGTCGATGCACTCCTTCTCGCAGACCTCCGCACACTTCCCGCAGGCGACCGGGTTGTTTCCCAGGCAGTCGTCCATGTTCAGGATGTAGGCGGACGGCACCGCCTGGGCGAAGGGGATGTGGATCGCCTTCCGCGTGGAGAGCCCCGCC
>JAOZQC010000470.1:2790-3217 GCA_029932425.1 Planctomycetota bacterium
TCGAGGGATCGACGTACCTCGCCTTTCTCCGGACCTTTACGTGGAAGTTGCCCACGTACCCGGTGATCTCTTCCACCTCGGAAAGCGTCAACAGTGAGACACGGGGATGCCGACCGACATCCATCATTTTGGGGCCGAGTATTCATATGGAGCAGTCCATCGTCGGGTAGGTCTTGTCGAGCTGTGCCATGAGCCCGCCGATGGACGCCTCCTTTTCCACGAGATAGACCTGGTGTCCGCCGTCCGCGAGGTCCAGGGCCGCCTGGATCCCGGTCACTCCTCCGCCGATCACGAGGGCCGCCGGCGTCACCGGCACCTTCGCTTCCACCTGGGGCTCCAGGAGCCCGGCCCGGGCCACGCCGGCCCGGACCAGGTCGATCGCCTTCAGTGTCGCCGCATCCTTGAGATCGGTGTGGACCCAGGAGCG
>JAOZQC010000471.1 GCA_029932425.1 Planctomycetota bacterium
ACGATAGGCGGCCGGGTCGCCCCGGGGATCGGCGGTCCAGTTCCAGAAGCGCACCCGCCATCGCGCGTTCAGAAGGATGCCGGCGCCGGCGAGCTTCGCCTCCCCCGCCCGGGCGGTGAAGGTGAAGGGCACGTAGGAGCCCGCCTCGGGGCCCGGCACCACCGTGATCCGCGGGCGCTCGCCGGGAACCGACCGCATGGAGATCGTGACGTCGCCGGTGAAGGTGGTGACGAGCACGGGTCCCTCGGTGCCGAGCACCTCGAACACCGCCCGGTCCCTCCCCTCGATCCGGGCGGGGTGGAGGATCGGCTTCGAGAAGTCGTAGGGGCCCCACTCCCCCATGATGATGTTCCGCCGTCCCGGGCGCGCCCCGGGTTCCTCCTTCCACTCCCGGAGGTGGAGGGCGGGGGGCGACTTCGCGAGTTCCACCTCGAGGCCCGGGCAGTCCCCCTTCTTCTCCACGGCCCGGGAACCGGGCACGTAGTTCCCGAGGAACCGGATCCGGGTGCTCCGCTCCACGGAGAGGGCTGCCTTCACACCCCGGATCACGTTCCCCGAGATCATGGTGTCGGCGGAGTCCGTCCGGTTCTTCTTCCCGTAGGCGGAGCCCAGGAGGTCCGGATCGGGGTCCCACCAGAGGCGGATGCCGGCCGGGCAGTTCTCGATGAGGTTCCCCCGGATCTCGTTCCCGGAGCCATGCTCCACGGCCACTCCCGCGAAGGCGCAGTCGCGGATCAGGTTCCGGGAGAAGACGCTGTTTCGCGAGTAACCGGCCCAGATCCCGTAGTGGCAGCCCACCAGGCGGTTGTCCTCGAACCGGTTCCCCGTGGAGAAGGTGGCCTCGATCCCGTTCGCCACCGCGTAGGAGAAGTCGTTGCCGACGATCACGTTGTCGTTGCTGCCGCCCTCCCCCGTCCTCCGGAGCGTCTCCTCTCCGGCATAGAGGAAGAACCCGTCCCCCGAGTGGGTGGCGGAGTTCCCCGTGAAGCGGTTGCGGGAGCTCTGCTCGAAGACGAGGATGCCCGCCGAATCCTGCCCCCGGGCGTACACCCCGTGGGAGTAGCCGCGGACGCACCAGTCGCAGCGGTTCTTCTCGATGCGGTTGTCCGAGGAGCGCCAGAGGGCGATGCCCCAGCCGGAGTTGAAGGAGAAGTCGCAGTCCCGGACCACGCACTCCGTGCTCCGATCCAGGATCAGGCCGTTCTGGGAGCCCCGTCCCCGGCAGCCGACGGCGCGCACCTTCTTCGCGCCGCGGATCCAGATCCCCGCCCCGTACTTCCGCGCCCACTGCCCCTCGTCGTTCTCGTGGGGGCGGAGCCAGTCCTCGGGCGCCTCGCGGTCCGGGGTGGAGTGGAGGCGGCCGGCGTAGTTGCCCCCCACGTCCAGGTGCATGAGCCAGTGGCCCCCGCCTCCGTCCACCTTCACGCCCACCTTGAACCCGCGCCAGGTCCCGCCGCGGATGAAGCAGTCCCGACCCCGCACCACGAGCCCCGTCCCCCGGTACTCGTCCGGGGGGGTTCCCTCCCCGGCGCCCAGGATGGTGACCCCGTCCATGATCACCCACACCCGTTCTCCGTCGACGCGCAGGACCCCCGGCTCGCCCCGGTCCGGGATCCGGTAGACCCCGGGCTTGATCCGGACCGGTTCCGTGATCACGAGATCGTCCTTCGGTTCGATGACCTTGGCGTCGCCCGGGAGGGCGAGGAGGAGGACGGCCAGGATCTCGAGCATGGATGCGCCTCCAAGGCAGTTGCCGACGCCATCAATCTAGCCCGCCTTCCCCGCGGGGACGCCCGGTTTTCCCGGGTCACCGCACCGCGATCTCCACCCGGCCGAAGACGGGCATGGTGCGGTCCCCGTCCCGGGCCCGCAGATCGTCGAGCAGGTCCCGGAGGTCCGGGGGGCCCGAAAACCGCCGGCGGCGCCCGTTCACCCGGATCTCCACGGGGCGGTCCGGATCGAGGAGGGCGAGCGGGAGGTGCAGGACCAGGCGGCGGACCCGGGACGCCCGCACGGAGACCCGGTTCTTCCCCGGGTCGATCTCCGCCTCCGCCCGGGCGGTGCGCCGGCGGACGGCGTCCCGGATCCTCTTCCGCCGTTCCTCGTCGCCCATCTCCTTCGCCCCCCGGATACGGATCGGCGTCCCCGGCCGCCAGGCGTCCCCGGCGAACTCCGCGATCTCCAGCCAGAAGAGCCGGTTCGCGGGCGGCCCGTGCGTCCCGAGGGAGACGCGGGAGGGGCAGGGGTTCCGGGCGTGGGCCAGGAGATCGTCCACCGCCCCCGGAAGGCGGTCGCGGAAGAAGCCGTGGCCGCGGCCGGGAATCTCCTCGTAGGTCACCGGCAGGCCGAGCCGCCGCATCTCCGCCACCCCGAGCCGGTGCGCGGCCACCAGGGCCGGCTGGTCCAGGGCACCCTGGATCCCGTGCACCCGGACGCCGGCCAGGTTCCCCACCAGGCCGAGGTCGCGGTAGACGAGCCCTCCCACCACGGGCAGGAGCCCCGCGAAGCGGTCGGCGTACCGGACCCCCACGTCCCAGGTGGCGTGCCCGCCGCGGCTCCATCCCCCCAGGTAGACGCGGTTGCGGTCGATCCGGTACTCGCGGGCCACCCGGGAGATCGCCGACAGGTGCAGGGAGCGTTCCCGGCGGGTGAAGCACCACCCCCGGTCCCGGTACTTCGCCGTGCCCGTGGGCGAGACGAGGAGGAATCCCCGGGAGAGCGCGAGCCCCTCGAGGAAGGGGTGGACCATCCCCCCCGTCATTCCCGTGCCGTGGGAGGCCACGAAGAGGGGCCAGGCCCGCGCGGGGGTGTAGGCCCGGGGCACGGTGAGCATGGCCGTGGTCCGGGTGCCGTCGGCGGCGATGGTGAGCTCGATCTTCCGGGTGCCCGTGGGCGCGGGCGGCAGGGCGGGTCCCCGCGCCGCCGCCTCCGCCAGCTCCCGGAGGGAGGGGGCGAGGGCGGCGATCTTCGCATGGACCGCGTCGCGGCGCCCGGCCGCCGCCTCCGCGAGATACCGGTCCACGAGCTCCGCGAGGAGCTTCCCCCGATCCGGGACGGCCGGGGCGCCGAAGCCGAGGAGGACCAGGACGAGGAAGGGGCGGACCACGCGGAGATTCTAACCCGCATTTCTCATCAGGCGTGCGGGCGATGGCTCCAATCCGGTGCTGGGAACAGAGTTCCATCGGAGGGCGGAACCCCTGGTCCACCACAGGC
>JAOZQC010000045.1 GCA_029932425.1 Planctomycetota bacterium
ACCCGCCCGCAAGGACCTGCTCCTCGAGCTCCGCTCGGCCATCCTGGACCGCGCCGAGGAGATCGGGGGCGGCAAGGTGGACCCCGAGGCGCTCCGCCGGGCCGTGGAAGCCATGGACGATCCGGCGGAGGTGGCGCTCGCCTACGCCGGCGAGAAGTACCTCATCGGACCGCGCGCCTATCGCCCCTTCCTCATCTACACCGCCATCCTCTTCGCCGTGCACTTCGTCCTCATCGTGGTGGCCACCCTCGCCTCCGGCGACATCGAGGTCTTCCCCCTGAACGCCGTCCGGGTCGCCCGGCCCCGGTCCGTCCTCAACATCGTGATGGTGGGCATCCAGGCCCTGCTCATGGACATCGGCCTCATGGTCCTGATCTTCACCTTCGTGGCCCGCGGCCGGCGGACCCTCCGCATGCCCCGGCTCGCCTTCCGCGTGGAGGCCGGCTTCCGCCCCGCCCTCACCCGCGCCCTGCTCGCCCTGCTCGTGATGATCATCCTGAACGGGTTCCGGGATCGGCTCTTCATCGTGGTCCTCGAGGACCGGATCCACCCCCTCTTCACCCGCTCCTTCGCGCACGACCTCGTCTGGATCAACGTCTTTCTCACCCTCGTCATCGCCAAGGAGACCGCCTACGCCTTCCTCGGGGAGAAGCGGCTCATCGTGGCCGCGGACGGCGTGATGAGCATGCTCGGCGTGGTGCTCATGCTCTGGCTGATCCAGCGGCCCGTGTTCATCTCCTTCCCCGCCCAGGTGAACGCCCCCAGCGTCGCCCTCCCCACCCTGAACCAGCTCATCGGCAAGGCGCTGCACCTCATTCTCGTGGTGTTCGCGGTGGCCTTCGCGCTGGAGGGTGTGAAGCGCTTCATCCGCCTGCGCCAGATGTGGGAGTAACGCGGCCCCCGCCTCCGCGTCGAGCCCGGGGCGGCGCCCGCGGAGCGGTTCAGGCGATCTCGATCCTCGCGAACCGGCGGCGCCCCACGCGGAGGACCTCCCCCCCTTCCAGCTCCACCCGGGCGTGCTCGTCGCGGATCTTCCGCCCGTCCAGGCTCACGCCGCCCTGCCGGACCAGGCGCCGGGCCTCGCTGTTCGATTCCGCGAACCCCGCCAGGCCCACCAGCCGCACGATCCAGACGCCCCCTTCCGAGAGCTCGCCGGCGGCCACCCGCACCACGGGCAGGTCACGCGGGGTCCGCCTCTCCGAGAAGACGCGCCGGAACTCCTCCGCCGCGGCGCCCGCCGCCTCCGCGGAGTGGTAGCGGGTCACGATCGCCCGGGCGAGGGCTTCCTTCGCTTCCCGGGGGTGGGTCCGCGCCGGGTCGCACAGCTCGGCGATCCTCTCCTCCGGCAGGTCCGTGGTGAGGCGCAGGTACTTCTCCACCAGGGAGTCCGGAAGCGACATGGCCCGGCCGAACATCACGTTCGGCTCGTCGGTGATGCCGATCACGTTCCCGATGCTCTTCGACATCTTGCGGCGGCCGTCGAGCCCCTCGAGCATGGGGTGCGTGATGACCACCTGGGGCTCCTGGCCCTCGGCCCGCTGCATCTCCCGCGCGAAGAGGAGGTTGAACTTCTGGTCCGTTCCCCCCAGCTCCACGTCCGCCTTCACCATGATGGAGTCATAGCCCTGCATCAGGGGGTAGAGGAGCTCGTGCAGGCCGATGGGCGCCTCCTTCTCCAGCCGCAACGTGAAGTCGTCGCGCTCGATCAGCCGCGCCAGCGTGGTGCGGGAGGCCAGGCGAATCACCTCCCCGAAGCTCATCCGGGCGAACCACTCCCCGTTGCGGCGGATCTCCGCCCGCGAGAGGTCCAGGATCCTCCCCACCTGCGCGAGGTAGGTGGCCGCGTTCCTCTCCACCTCCTCCGCGCTCAGCATGGGCCGGGTCCGGTTGGCTCCCGACGGGTCCCCCACCATCGCCGTGTAGTCCCCGATGATGATGACGGGCAGGTGCCCCATCTCCTGCAGCAACCCCAGCTTGTGCAGGGCGATCGCGTTGCCGAGATGGATGTCGGGCGCGGTGGGGTCCATCCCGTACTTCACGCGGAGCGGCCTCCCCTCCTCCCGCGCCCGTCTCGCTCTCTCCAGGAACTCCCCCTCGGGGATGATCTCCTCGGAGAGACGCCTCAGGGTATCGAGCTTCTCGTCGGGCTCACTCGACGCCATGCCCGCCCTCCTCCCTCCACCACGCCGTCCAGGCCTGCGCCCGGTTGCCGAACGACCGCCCTGTGAGACGACGGAGGGCGGCCATCACCGTGACCCACGAGGCGGTCTCCGGCCCCCGGAGGAACGACACGAGCCGGGCCACGGCCTGCGGGCGCGAGAACGTTCCCGCCAGCTCCGCGGCGATGAGCAGGTGCTCCCGCGCGCCGAGCCGGTAGGCGGTGGCGAGCGTTCCCAGCGGATCCTTCGCGATGGGCTCGTACCCCGGGGGGAACACCCGCACGGCCGCTTCGCGGAGCTTCACCGCCGAGTAGTACCGCTCGTCTCCACAGAGGATCACCGCGGGCCGGAGCACGCCCCCGAAGGAGACCTCCGAGAACCCCAGGTGCCGGTCCTCCACGCGCCCCGCGGGCATGCGGTAGGTCACGGACGCCCGGCCCCCCACGGGAACCCGGAGATCCTCCGGCAGCGGGACCCGCACCCGATTCTCGAAGGAGAGCACGTTCCCGTAGATGTCGAAGTCGCGCCGTACGACGTCCAGCACGAAGACGCTCACCGAGGAGCCCGGTCCCCGCCGGAGGACGGAGACCGCCTGGGGGGAGACGTTCCTCACCGCCAGCTCGAGGACGATCTCCCCTCCCCGGACGCACACGTCCCGCTCCGGGAGGATCCGGGCCTCGAGGACCTTCCGCCCCAGGAGACCCCGCCGCGCCTCCACGCGGATCGCCCGCAGGCTGCGCGCGATCTCCCTCGGCGGCCCCTCCGCCAGCGTCTCCCGGACGATCGACAGCACCTGCTCGTACTCCTCCCGGAGCAGGGCCCGCCGCGCGCGATCGAGCGCCGCCTCCGCGTCGGCGGCGTCCATCACCGACGCCTCCACTCCGCCCGGGAGCCGGTTCACCACCGGATTCTGGGAGAGGATCTCCTCCTCGGAGAGCCCCTCCTTTCCGGCGGCGCAACCCGCCAGCGAGAGGGCGATGACGAGGATCGTCTTCATGACCCCGCGAGGGAACCGGCCCGGGGTCACGGGGAGGTCACGCCTCCCCGCCTTCCCGTCCCTCGTCCGCCTTCCCGGACCCGGAGGCCTCCGCGGCGGGCGCCTCGGCCTCCTCCGGCGGCGCCTCCTCCTCCGCCCCGGTCTTCTCGGACGCCTTGCCCACGTAGGCGAGACCGATCTTCCGCTCCACCGAGTCCGTCCGCAGGATCCGCACCTCGATCTTCTCCCCCACGGAGACGATCTCCTCCGGGTCCGCGATCTTCTTGTCCGTGAGCTCGGAGATGTGAAGGAGCCCCTCGAGGCCGGGCTCGAGCTCCACGAAGACCCCGAAGTTCGTGAGCTTCGTCACCTTGCCCACGGCCCGGGTCCCCACCTGGTACCGGCTCGGGATGTCGTCCAGCCAGGGGTCCTCCTCGAGCTGCTTCATGCCGAGCGCGATCTTCTTCCGCTCCTGGTCCACGGAGAGGACCACGGCCTTCACCGTGTCGCCCTTCTTCACCAGCTCCGAGGGGTGGGAGACCTTCTTCGTCCAGGACATGTCCGACACGTGCAGGAGACCGTCGATGCCCTCCTCGATCTCCACGAAGGCCCCGAAGTTCGTGAGGTTCCGCACCACCCCCTCGATGACCGTGCCCGGAGGATACTTCTCCTCCACGAGCATCCAGGGGTTCACCTCCACCTGCTTCATGCCCAGGGAGAGCTCCTTCTTCTCCTTGTTGATGTCGAGCACCACCACCTCGACCCGGTCCCCCACCTTGACCACCTCCGACGGGTGGTTCACGCGGCGGGTCCAGGACATCTCCGAGATGTGGACCAGGCCCTCGAGACCCTCCTCGATCTTTACGAAGGCGCCGTAGGACATGATGTTCACGACCTCGCCCGTGAGGTGCGTTCCGATGGGGTACTTCTCCTCCACGTTCTTCCACGGCGAGGGGGTGAGCTGCTTCAAGCCCAGCGCGATCCGCTCCCGCTCCTTGTCCACCTTGAGGACCATGACGTCGATCTCGTCGTCGATGCCGAGCACCTCGGAGGGATGGTTGATGCGCCCCCAGGAGATGTCCGTGATGTGCAGCAGGCCGTCGATGCCGCCGAGGTCGACGAAGGCCCCGAAGTCGGCCAGGTTCTTCACCACGCCCCGGCGGACCTCGCCCTCCTGGATCTCCGCCAGGAGCTTCTGCTTCATCTTGTCCCGCTCTTCCTCGATGAGCTTCCGGCGGGAGATGACGATGTTCATCCGCGACTCGTCGATCTTGATGATCTTGGCCTCGATCTCCCGGCCGATCCATTCCGCGATGTCGCCCTGCCGCCGGATGGAGACCTGGGAGGCGGGCAGGAACACGGGCACCCCGATGTCCACCAGCAACCCGCCCTTGATCTTGCGCGTCACCTTCCCGGTGACGATGTCCCCCTCCTTCTTCTCCGAGACGATCTTCTCCCAGCCCCGGATGCGGTCCGCCTTCTTCTTGGAGAGCACCACCTCCCCCAGCTCGTCCTCCACCGACTCGAGCAGCACCTCCACCGTGTCCCCGGGGTCGATGGCGGAGGGGTCGTCGAACTCGTAGATGGGGATGATGCCCTCCGACTTGTAGCCGATGTCGATGATGACGTCGTTGTTCCGGACGTCGAGGATCCGGCCCTTCAGGATGGAATCGACCTCGAAGTGCTTCACCGAGTCCTCGTACACCTCGGCGAGCTCCGCCTCCCCCTCGCCGAGGGCCTCCGAGAGCTGCTTCTCGAGGTCCTCCTCCTTGATGTCGTACTTCCGGATGATGTCGCGTGCCTTCTTCATGAAAACGTTTCCCTTGCCGCCCCGCCCGCCTCCCCCGTGGAGGACGGCACCCGCGGCGGCGGCTTTCCGACGAAACACCCCCTCCTCCCCGCTGGAGGACGACCGGGTTCAACAGAGCGCGCGCGCCCTGTCTCTCAACTCTGCGAGCCTCGCGGACAGTTCCGCGAGGAATCCTTTCCTCGTGTGGTCCGGGCCGAAGCGGAAGGGCTCCCCGTAGACCAGCCGGACCCGGCCGTGCCGGTAGATCTTCCGGTGCCGGGGCCAGCAGGACCAGGTCCCCTCGATGGCGGCGGGCACCACGGGCACCCCGCTCCGCTTCGCAAGCAGCGCCACCCCGGGTCGCAGCCGGCCGATCTCCCCGTCCGGGCTGCGCGTGCCCTCCGGGAAGAGGATCAGAGCGTCCCCGCCCCGGAGGGCGGCCGCGATCCCCTTGAGCTCGGCGGGGCCGGGCGCCTCCCGGTCGAAGGAGACGGCCCCCAGGGCCCGGATGAGCCGGCCGAACCACGGATTGCGAAAGAGCGTGCTGCGCGCCACGTAGCCGACGTTGCGGCCCAGCGGCGCCGTGTAGAAGATCGGGTCCAGGTGACTCTGATGCGTGCAGGCCAGGATCACCCCTCCCCGCTCCGGAACGCGGGCCGCCCCCTCCGCCCGGAAATCGAAGGCCAGGAGCAGGTATCCCTTCGTCAGGAACTCGAGGAGCCGGTAGAAGGCTCCCCGGGGCGGGACCGCAGGGCGTCCCTGGTCAGCGCCAGCAACCGTTCCACCACCTCCTCGAGGGTGAGCCCGGTGGTGTCGATCACCACCGCGCCGGCGGCCTTCACCAGCGGCGAGTGCGCCCGCCGCGAGTCCCGCTCGTCCCTCTCTCTTTGCTCCTCGAGGACGTTCCGCACGTCCCGGTGCGATTCCCGGGCCCGGCGCCGCGCCCGTTCCTCCGGGGAGGCGTCCAGGAACACCTTCACCCGGGCATCCGGGAAGACCACCGAGCCGATGTCCCGGCCCTCCACCACCAGCGGCTCGCCGGGGTAGGCCGCTCTCTGCCGGGCCACCATCCCCCGCCGCACCGCGGGGACCCGCGCCACCTGCGAGACCAGCCGGTCGATCTCCGGGGTCCGGATCTCCCCGGAGACGTCCTCGCCGTCGAGGAGCACGCGCTCCCCCCGCAGCTCGATCCGGGCCTCCGGCACCAGCTCCGCAAGTCCCTCCTCGTCGTCCCCGGCGACACCCCGCCGCCGGGCCAGGAGGGCGAACGCGCGGTACATGGCCCCGCTGTCGAGAAACCGGTAGCCCAGCCTTTCCGCCAGGAGCCGCGCCACGGTGCTCTTGCCCGATGCGGACGGGCCGTCGATGGCGATGACTGTCCGGTCCACGGAACGAGCCCCCGGCACCCTGAGGAAACTGCGGCCCGCCCCGCGGGCCAAACCGGCAGGGTATCAGCGGAGATGGCCACGGCAAGCTATTTACCGCTGGCCGCGCGGGAAGCGGTCGGTCCGGTCCGGAGCGCGAGGCGTTCCCCGTCCCACTCCACGTGGTTCGGGCCGTCGGCCCAGGCCCCGAGCACGAAGATCTCCGCCGCCCCGTCCTCCCGCCGGACCCGGTACTGCGCGGCCCGGTGCACGTGCCCGAAGATGAGCGCATCGTGACCCGTCTCCAGCCAGGAGACCGCCTCCTCGAAGTCCGGCTCCAGGATCCACCCGGGCTTGCCGCGCACGGCGCGCCCGCTGGTGCGCCGGAGCCCCCCCGCCACCGCCAGGGCCAGGCGCAGCGGCAACCGCCGCAGCACGGCCCGCGCCGGCCGGCTTCGGATGATCCTCCGCATGCGATGGTAGGCATGGTCCCGCGTGCAGAGCAGATCGCCGTGGGTGAGCAGCACGTGCCGGTCCCCCACCGCCGCCCGGGCCACGTCGGGAAGCACCCGGAGTCCGTGCGCCCCCGCGAAGGGTTCTTCCAGGGCGAAGTCCCGGTTGCCGGGGAGGAAGAACACCTCCGTGCCGGACTCCCGGAGCCGGGCGATCTCACGGAAGACCTCGCGAAACCCCGGCATCTCCGCCTGGCGGTCCCCCACCCAGAAGTCGAAGATGTCCCCGAGCAGGTACAGCGCCCGGGATCCCGCGGCCACCTCCCTCAGGAACCGGACGAAGGCGAGGAAGACCTCCGGCTCCGACGGAGTGAGGTGCACGTCCGAGACGAAGAGCATCCGCGTGCCCCGCGTCAGCCGCGTCGCCGTGGAAGGGGAGATCATCGGTTCCAGAGTATGGCAGAGTCCCCTTTTCCGCGCAGGGGGATTCCCCGATCCCCGCGCCGGGGGGAAAGGGCGAAAGCCCCGCCGCCATCGGACCGATAGGTCAGGAGGGGTTCGGGAGCGACGGCATGGCCTTCCGTTTCCTGAGAAACCTGGTGGGCGGAGACGACGTCCCGGAGGCGTCCGGCGACCTCCGGGGTCCCCTGGACCTCGACGTCGGGGACCGCGTGGAGTACTACCAGCGCTCCTTCACCGTGACCGGCATCCTCCGGCTCCGGGAAAAGGGGGAGCAGCGGACCCAGTACCACCTTCGCGACGGCGGCGGGGAGCTCTGGGTCCTCGAGGCGGAAAGCGACCGGGAGCTCGTCCTCTCCCTGCAGCGCCCGGTGGATCCCGGTCTCCTTCCCCCGGAGGCCGGGCCCGATCTCCTCTGGGAGGAGCGCCGGCTCACCCCGGTCCACGAGGGGTCGGCCGAGGTCCGGCACCGGGGAGAGATCCCCCCGGGCAAGGTGAGAAGGGTCCGCTACCGCGAGTACCAGGACGAGGCCGAGGAGGTCCTCCTGGTGGTGGAATGGTGGGCGCATCACGTGGAGGTCCGATCCGGGGAGTTCATCCACGAGGCCGAGCTCTCCCTCCACCGCCGCGGCCAGGAGGATTTCGACCCCCGGCCGCCCCCCCGCGTGGACATCCAGGCGCTGGCCGACGCCCGCCGCGCGATCGAGGAAGCGGGTCTCCCCCCGGAGGAGGCCGCGCCGCCGCCCGACCTCGCGGAAGCCCGCCGGAAGCTCGCCGCCCTCGGCGACGCCCCGGCCGCCGAGGAGTAGCCGCGGGGAGAGCCCGTTCACGGGTTCTCGATGCCGTAGTCCCGCATCTTCTCCCAGAGGTTCTTCCGGCTGATCCCCAGGATCTTCGCGGCCTGGGCCTTGTGCCCCCCCGTACAGGCGAGGGCGGAGAGGATCGCCCGGATCTCCGCCTTCCGCCGGGCCTCCTCCAGGGTGAGCACCTCCCCGGGCGCCTCCCCCTCCGCCGGGAGGCGCGGCTGGTCCCCCAGGAGATGCTCCTCCCTCAGGACGGTCTCGTTCCCCGCGAGGGCGACGGCCCGCTCCACGGCGTTCTCGAGCTGGCGCACGTTCCCGGGCCAGCTGTACCGCTCCATCTTCTCCATCACCGCGGGAGGAATCTCGTAGGGCCGGCCCCGGCCGTACCTCTTCAGGAAGTGCTCCGCGAGGACGATCACGTCCCCCCGGCGCTGCCGGAGCGGAGGGAGCTTCAGGGGGATCACGTTCAGCCGGTAGAAGAGGTCCTCGCGGAAGCTTCCCTCCCGGACCGCGTCCGCCAGGTTCACCTTCGTGGCCGCCACCAGGCGGACGTCCACGGAGATCGGCTCCTCCCCTCCCAGGCGCTCGAACCGGCGCTCCTGGAGCACCCGCAAGAGCTTCACCTGCACGGAGAGCGGCGTGTCGTCGATCTCGTCGAGGAACAGCGTGCCCCCGTCCGCCCGCTCGAAGAGCCCCTTCCTCGGCTCCCGGGCGTCCGTGTAGGCCCCCTTCTCGTGACCGAACAGGTAGTCCTCGAGGAGCGACGGCGTCATCTCCGCGCAGGAGAAGGCGACGAAGGGGCCGTCCTTCCGCTCCGAGAGGTGGTGGATGGCCTGGGCCACGAGCTCCTTGCCGGTTCCCGATTCCCCCTCGATGAGGACGTTCGAATCCGTGGGGGCCACCACCCGGATGCGGTCGAAGACCTTCTGCATGGCCGGCGACCGCCCGATGATGTTGTCCAGGCGCCCGCGGCGGCCCAGCGCCTCCCGGAGCTCCACGTTCTCCCGGCGCAGGTCCCGGATCTCCGCCAGGCGATCCAGGAGCAGGAGGATCTCGTCGTTGTAGAACGGCTTCAGGAGATACTCGAAGGCCCCGGACTTCATGGCCTCCACCGCGGACTCGATGGTGCCGTAGCCCGTGATGAGGATCACCTCCGTGTCCGGGTATCCCTCCCTCACGTGCTTCAGGAGGCTCATGCCGTCCATGCCCGGCATCCGGATGTCGGAGATCACCACGTCGAACCGGCGCGTGGCCAGGAGTTCCTTGGCGGCGAGGCCGTCCCCCACCACGGCCACCCGGTGGCCCGCGCGTTCCAGGTCGTCCTTCAGGGTGACCGCGATGGCCTTCTCGTCGTCGGCGAGCAGGATCTCCATGGGCGGCCGATTGTACCCCCATACGGCCGGGCGGCCGCCGTGCTTTCAGCCGGGCCCGGCGGCCGCCGCCTCTCCCCTCCCCCGTCCGCCGCCCTCCCCGGGTCGCGGCCGCACCCCGCGCCCCCTGCGGACGTTCAGGGAAATGGACCTCCGCCCGCCCACCCCCTCCGGGCGGCATTCTCATCCCGTTGTCAGGGCACGACTTGCATCGCACGCCCCCCGGGAAGCGGCCGCGGCATGGACCTTGCGCGCCCCCTGGCCGGGCCGGGTTCCGGCCCGGATCCGGAGATTCCCGTGATGGCGCTTTCCGAGCCCGCCAGGCCGTCCGTCCTGCTCGTGGTCCCTCCCGGGGCCAC
The DNA here is from genome assembly GCA_029932425.1 of Planctomycetota bacterium. GTDB lineage: Bacteria > Planctomycetota > JAJSAM01 > JAJSAM01 > JAJSAM01 > JAOZQC01. The sequence goes on from JAOZQC010000045.1 coordinate 9,732, forward strand.
CACGCGCGGGATGACCGAGGCCCTCGAGACCCGGGGGCTCCAGGTCACGGTGGAGCCGAGCCTCCTCCGCGCCGTCTCCCGCTTCTCCGCCCGGCCCGCGGACCTGGTCCTGATCGATCTCGCTCTCCTCGAGAAGCGGGACCTGGAGATCATCCCCGTCCTCCGGGAGATCCGGGCCTCCGTGCGCATCCTCCTCGGCCTCCCGGAGGGCCGGCGGGCCCTGGCCCTGCGCGGTCTCGAGCGGGGGGCGGACGGCTACCTCCTCGTACCCTTCTACCTCGAGGAACTCGTGGAGGTCGTGCTCCGCACCCTGGGCCGGGAGCCGCCTCCCGCCCCCGAGGCCGGCGACGCCCTCCCGCCCCGCCTGGCGGCCCGTCTCGAGGACGCCGTGAACAACCCGCTCCAGGTCCTCGAGCTCCTCGCCGCCGGCGGCCCGGAGGCGGGGATCGATCCCGGCGAGATCCGAGCCCAGGCGCAGCGCATCCAGGAGGTGGTCGATGAGCTGGGCGCGTGGGTCCGGCGCCGGGACCGCCCCTCGGGACGCGCCCGCCCGGAACGGGTCCTCCGCGAGGCCCTTTCCGCCCTGGACCCCGCTCCCCGCGTGGAGATCGCCGGCCCCCTGGGGGAGGTGGCGGGGGAGCCCGCGTCCCTGGCCCGCGCCTTCCGGACCCTCGCCTCCCTCCCCGCCGCCGCCGTGCGCGCGGAGGCCCGCGGGGAGGGCCGGTCCGTCCGGATCCGCTTCCACGCCCCCGGGCTTTTCCTCCCCGCGGAGCGGCTTCCGGGTATCTTCCGGCCGTTCGAGAGCCTCATCCGGAGCCCCCTGGGCCTGGCCGCCGCCACCGCCCGCGCGATCCTCGAGGCCCGGGGCGGCACGGTCCGGGTGGTTTCGGAACCGGAGGAAGGAACGACCGTGATCGTCGATCTCCCCGTCCTCCCGCCGGAATAGTCCGCTCCGAGGTACCAGATGCCGAAGGTCCCGAGCATCGTCGTGGTCGATGACGAGGAGAGGATCTGCTCCCTCCTCCAGCGCCTCCTCGAACGGGACGGCTACCGGGTCCGCTCCTTCCTCGATCCCGGAGCCGCCCTGAACGAGGTGGTGCGGGCGAGGCCCGATCTCGTCATCACGGACATCAAGATGCCCGGCATGACGGGCATGGAGCTCCTGCGCCGGCTGCGCACGGTGGATCCCGACCTTCCGGTGGTGCTCATCACCGCCTTCGCCTCCATGGAGACCGCCATCGAGGCGCTCCGGGAGGGGGCTTCGGACTACATCACCAAGCCCTTCTCCATCGACGAGCTGAAGACGGTGGTGGGGCGCATCCTGGAGAACCGGGCCCTCACCGCCGAGAACCGGCGCCTCCTGGAGGAGCTCCGGCTCGCCAACACCCAGCTCGAGCAGCACCGGGCCCGGCTCCGCGTGAAGGTGAAGGAGGCCGAGGACGACCTCCTCCAGGCCAACCGCACCCTGGAGCGCCGGCTCGTGGAGATGGAGGTCATCCACGAGATCAACCAGCTCATCTCCAAGGTCTTCGACCTGGGACAGCTCCTCACGGTGACCACGCAGCTCGTGCGTGACAAGGTGGGGGCGAGTTCCGTGGCCGTGTTCCTCCTCGCTTCCGAGGGACGGGAGCTCGCCGTCCACGGCCTGCGCAGCCCGCGCGACGGCCTGGCCGACGGGGACCGGGTGCCGGCGGACGAGGGGGCGGTGGGACACGTCCTGGCCGAGGGCCGCCCCCTGCTCATCCCCCTCCTCCGCGAGGACCCGAGACCTTCCCCGCGGGAGCGGGCCGCCTTCGGCGAGGGCTCCCTGCTCCTCACCCCGATCCCCTCGAAGCAGGGCCCCGCGGGGGTCCTGGCCGTGGGCCGGGAGCCCGGGGAGACGGCGTTCACCGGCGAGGACCTCCGTCTCCTCGGACTCATCGGAAACGATCTCGGGATCGCGGTGGAGAACGTCCGCCTCTTCGAGGAGAACGAGCAGAACTACATCGAGATCCTGGCCGCCCTGGTGGTCTCCATGGAGGCCCGCGATCCCTATCTCCGCAAACACTCGGAGCGCGTCTGCGCCACCGCCCTGGCCATGGCCGCGATGCTCCATCTCTCCCCCCAGGAGCGCCTGATCCTCGAGACGGGGGCGCGCCTCCACGACCTCGGGAAGGTGGGCATCGAGGACCGCATCCTGCGGAAGGCCTCCGCGCTCTCCGAGGAGGAATGGAGGATCATGCGCTCCCACCCCGTGATCGGGGACCGCATCGTCCGCCCCCTGGGCCGCCTGCGGGACGCCAAGCCCATCATCCGCAACCACCACGAGCGCTGGGACGGAACGGGCTACCCCGACGCCCTCGCGGGCGAGCAGATCCCCCTCCTCACCCAGATCGTGACGGTGGCCGACGCCTTCGACGCCATGACCTCCCGGCGCCCGTACCGCGAGGCGCTGGCCCGGGGAGAGGCCCTGGACATCCTCCGGAAGTGCGCGGGCACCCAGTT
>JAOZQC010000472.1 GCA_029932425.1 Planctomycetota bacterium
TCTTCGGGCTGGCCAAGACCCTCACCACGGACATGAAGTCCACGAAGGTGGTGGGCACGCCGCACTACATGTCCCCGGAGCAGTTCGAGGGGAAGAAGGTCGACGGGCGCACGGACATCTACTCGCTGGGCATCACCTTTTACTACATGCTCACGAAGGCACGCCCCTATCAGGGTGAGAACACGGTCCAGATCATCTACTCGATCCTCACCCAGGATCCCCGGCCCGTCATGGAGTTCAACGCGGACGTGCCGGAGGAGATCTGGGGGATCATCCGGAGGATGATCGCCAAGGACCTGGAGAACCGCTACGCCGACTTCCGCGAGGTCCGGCGCGACCTGCTCGACTTCCAGGAGCGCGCCCTCGCGCAGAAGATCATCTGCTCCCAGTGCTCCGCCACCAACGTGAAGGGCCGCAAGTTCTGCCGGGAGTGCGGGGCCAGCCTCCTCGTCAAGTGTCCCGCGTGCGGGAGCGAGAACCCGGCGGGCACGCGCCACTGCGGCGAGTGCGGCGCGAACATCGAGGACCTCCGGAAGATCGGGGAGTACCTCGAGCGGGCCCGGAAGCTCCGCTCCTTCGGAGACCTCCGGAAGGCCCTGGCCTTCTACCGGGAGGTGCTCACGCTCGACGCCGCCCACGAGGAGGCCCGGGCGGCGGCGGAGGAGATCGAGGCCGACCTGGAGGAGATCGAGCGCAGCAAGGCGGAGCTGGACTCCCTGGTGGAGGCGGGGCAGGCCCAGGAGGCGCTCGATCTGCTGGACCGGCTGGAGCAGAAGTATCCCAAGATCGAGGACCTGAAGGCCTACGGCACCACCATCCGCCGCTCCCTGCGCCTGAAGGCCGTGGACGCCCACCTCCTCGTGGCCGAGAAGGCGCTGAAGGACGCCCGCCTCGAGGACGCCATCGAGGCCTACGAGTGCGCGCTCAAGGTGGACCCGGGGCGGGAGGACATCCGGGAGAAGGCGGAGGGGCTCCGGGCGCGCATCGCGGCGGTGGCGGAGACGTTCGAGAAGGCGAAGAGCGCCCTCGCCGCCGGCCGCCACGCGGAGGCTCTCGGCCTGGCCAACGAGGTCCTCTCCGTGCGCCCCGATCACGCGGAGGCCCGGGAGATCGCCGCCGAGGCGCGCGAGAAGGTGGAGTCCGTGGAGGCCTTCCTCGCGGAGGCCCGGACCTTCCTCGAGGAGAGGGACTACGACGCCGCGATCGCCCGCCTGGAGACGGCGGTGGAGATCAGCCCCGCCGACGCCTCCGCCCGGGAGATGCTCGAGGACGCCCGCCGGCGGAAGGAGGAGCTCGAGGCGAAGATCGCCCGGGGCCGCCGGCTCCTCGCCGAGGACCGCCCGGAGGAGGCCCTGGCCGCCGCCCGCGAGGTGCTGGCCGAGCATCCGGGCCTGCCCGCCGCCGTTTCCATCCAGGAGGAAGCGGAGAACGCGGTGGCGGACCGGGAGCGGCACCGGCGCCGCCGGGAGCTTCTCGACGAGGGACGCGACGCGGAGCGCGCGGGGGACCTGGAGAAGGCGCTCGGGATCTACGTCGAGGTGCTGAACGAGTGCCCCGACGACGAGAAGGCCCGGAACCTCCGCGAGAAGGGCGAGGCGAAGATCGAGGAGGTCCGCCGCCTGCGGCGCGTGGCGGACGAGCACCTCGCCGAGGGCCGGTTCGCCGAGGCCTGCGAGGCCCTCTCGCGCCTGGGGGAGCTGCTCCCCGAGGACCAGGAGGTCTCCTGGGCGCTGGACGCCGCCCGCACGAAGGCGGAGACGGTGGACGGCGGGCTCCGCCGCGCCCGGGACGCGATCAAGCGCCGGCGGTTCGACGTGGCGCTCACCGCCGCGGAGGAGGTCCTGGAGATCGCGCCCGCCCACACGGACGCGCAGGGCCTGCACCGGGAGGCGGAGCGGGGGCTCGCCGCGATCCGCAAGCACATCGAGGAGGCCGAGCGTCTCGTCGACTCCGAGCTCTTCGACGACGCCATCATCGAGCTGAACAAGGCGGTGGAGAAGGGGGCGCTGCCCTCCGACGTGGCGAAGATCCGGCAGGCGGCGGACGAGGGGAAGATGGCCCTCCTCAAGTCGGAGGCCACGCGCTCCTTCGTCTTCAAGGACTTCGCGGCCGCCATCGAGAAGTACGAGCAGATCCTCAGCGTCGAGAGCGACGACGCGGAGGCCCTGAAGGGGCTGAAGCTCGCGGAGAAGCGGCTGAAGGCCCGGGGCCGCGAGTGGATCCTCCCGAAGGCGGTGGTGGCCGCGGGGCTTTTGGTGTGCCTCTTCCTCGTGCAGTACCAGGCCGTCGGTCGGGGGGGCACCGCCCGGGTCATCGACGTGGCCTCGGGAACGGGCGCCGCCTCCCCCGGCACCGGGACGGGGGCTGCGGCTCCCCCGGTGGCCGTGGAGGAGCCGAGGGTGGACGAGCTCGTCACCCGGGAGGCCCGGGCCGGGCTCGATCCGGAGGCCCTCGACGGCGTGGTGCGCGCCTACCGGGAGGAGCTCGCCCGCTTCCCCGGGGAGGACCAGCTCCGCGAGGGACTGGGCTTCACCGCGGCCCTGCGGGAGGCGCTCGGGGTGCCGGAGTCCGATCCCCGGGCCCGGCTCGCCGCCCTCCGGGCGGCCCGGGAGAAGGTGGGCAGCGTGCTCAAGGTGGCGGAGGAGCGGGAGCGGCTCATCGACGAGGCCATCGGGGCCTCGGTGAAGAGCTGGGTGGAGAAGGCCGGCGCCCTGGAGAAGGCCGGGGACTGGAAGGGGGCGCAGGAGACCTACGACGAGCTCCTCCGGGACCCCGCCGTGGAGGGCACGCCCCGCTACGCGGAGGTCCAGGCCCGGGAGCAGTTCGCGGTGGCCATGGCGGCGGCGAAGGCCTTCCAGGTCCAGAAGAGCTACGCCTCGGCCTACCAGGCCTACGCCTACGCGGCCGGGAAGGCGGGCGACGAGGAGCGGAGGAAGCTCGCCACCGGGATGAGAGGGGAGGTGGCGGACGCCTGGGTGGCGTCCGTCCGGGAGAGGATCCGCGGGGCCCGGAGCGCGGGGTCCGGGGAGTTCTACAGGCTGATCGAGGAGCTCGCCCGCATGGTCGACCTTCTGGGGGTCGACCGCGAGGAGCTCTACCAGAGGGTTACGGAAGACTGAGCGGGGTGCCCTCCCGGTGGGGGGGGAGGCGCCGAAGCGGGAGCACCGCGATGGCCGAGAAAGGCGCGATCCGGATCACC
>JAOZQC010000473.1 GCA_029932425.1 Planctomycetota bacterium
GCGGCCGCGGCCGCCGGGCGGGAGGCGGCGGCCCCGCCCCCCGAGGCGGACCGCGGGGAGGGGGTGCGCGCCGCCCTGGAGGGGCTCGGGGGGATCGCGGGAGCCCTCCTGCGGCTCCGGGGGGAGGCGGAGGACTCGGGGGAGATCGCCGTGCACCTCGCGGCCGGGGGGGCGGAGTGGCGGTGGCGCCCGGGCCCCGGGGCCCGCCCCGGGGGGTGGGTCCGCCTGGAGGGGGCGGCCCTTCTCCGGAGGGCGTCGGAGGCCCTCGCGGGCCCCGCCCTCGGGTGGCGGACCGCGGCGGGGGAGTCCCTCTCCTTCGTCCTCTCCCGCCGGAGGCGGGTGGGGGTCCTGGTCCGGCGGGGGGAGGGGCGGGCCCCCGTGGCGGCGGAGGCCCTGCGGCTCTTCCGCTCCCTGCGCGCCGCCGCGGAGGCCATCGACGCCGCCCTGGACTACGGGATCCCCGCCCGGGTGGAGGCGCCCGCGGGACCCCGGCCGGTTCCGGGCGGGGGCGCCGGCCCGGGGGGGCGGGAGGAGGAGCTGGTGGCCTGTTCCGAGGGGATGCGGGACGTGGTGCGGATGGTGCGGCGGCTCGCGGGGCGCGGGGTGCCCTTCGTGCTCGTGGGGGAGAGCGGGACGGGGAAGGAGCTCCTCGCCCGCCTGGCCCACCGCGCCTCGCCCCGCCGCCACCGGCCCCTCGTGGTGGTGGACTGCCCGGGGATCACCCGCGAGCTGGCGGAGTCCGAGCTCTTCGGCCACCGGAAGGGGGCCTTCACCGGGGCCAGCCGCCACCGCACGGGGCTCATCGAGCAGGCGGACGGGGGGATCCTGTTCCTCGACGAGGTGGGGGACCTGGACCTGGCGATCCAGACGAAGCTCCTCCGCACCCTGAGCAGCGGCACCCTCCGGCCCGTGGGAGCCACCGCCCTCCGGCACGTGGACTTCGGGCTCGTCGCCGCCACCAACGTGGACCTCCCCGCGGCCGTGGAGGCGGGGCGCTTCCGGCGCGACCTCTTCCACCGGCTGGGCATCGTGGTGCGGGTGCCCCCCCTCCGGGAGCGGAGGGAGGACATCCTGCCCCTCTGGGAGCACGGCCTCCAGGCGCACGCCGGGGGCCGGGTGGTGGAGTACGACGAGGAGCTGATCGACTACCTCCTCCGCGACGAGTGGCGGGGGAACGTGCGGGAGGTCCTGGGGCTGGCCCGGGCGGCGGCGGCGCTCTGCGGGGACGGGCGGATCCGGGTGGAGGACCTGGAGAAGCTGCGGTCGCCGCGGCGGGAACCCGCCTCCGCCCCCCTGCCCCCGGAGATCCTCGACCGGGAGCTGAGGAGGCACCGCGCCCTCCGCCTCGTCCGGTCCCGGGGCCGCGTCACGAGGCGGGAGTACGCCCGCCGGTTCGGGGTCTCCCCCCGCACCGCCCTCCGGGACCTGGCGCGGCTCGTGGAGGAGGGGTTCCTGGTCCGCCTGGGCCACGGCCGGGGCACCCGCTACGTCCTCCCCGAGGAGGGAATCGGGTCCGCCGCCGCCCGGCGGGGGTCCGCAGGAGGGGCCGGATCCCCCGGATTCGAGTGAAGCGAGGGCCGCCGTCTTCCCGATGGGGGACCGGAGGATCGCTCCGGACGAGAGGCGGCGGCGATGAGCAGCGGCAAAGAGTGGGCCCCGGCGGACTACCGGCCGATCCGGGCGCTCGGCGGGGGGGCGGGCGGCCGGGTGGTCCTCTGTTCCGTCCGGGAGACGGGCGAACGGGTCTGCGTGAAGTGGGCTCCCGCGGAGCACGTGGTCGACGCGCGGGCCCTGCGGGACGAGTTCCGGGCGCTGGCGGCCTTCCGGCACCCCTGCCTTCCCGGGGCGCGGGAGTACGGAGCGGAGGAGGGGCGGGTCTTCCTCGCCTACGCCTACCGGGCGGGGGCGCCCTGGCACCGGCTCCGGTTCGCGGGGGATCGGGAGGCCCTGGACCGGCTCGCCCGGGGGCTTCTCTCCGGCCTCGCGGTGCTCCACGGCGCGGGCCTCGTCCACTACGACCTCTCCCCCGCCAACGTCATCGTGGGCCGCGGGGGCCGCTGGAAGGACGTGCACCTCCTCGATCTCGGCCTCGCGGGGGCGGAGGGCGCGGGGGCCCGGGGGACCCCCGGGTTCCTGGCCCCGGAGGTGGCCCTGGGGTCGGCGGGGGGCCGGGCCGCGGACGTGTACGGGGCGGGGGTCCTCCTGGCCGCCCTCGTCCTGGGGAGGAACCCCTTCGAGGCCCCCACCCCGAGGGAGATCGTGGACCGCCAGCTCTCGGGGGCGGACGAGGTGGAGCGGGAGCTCCGGGACCGGGTGGGGAGGGAGCGGGCGGCGCTGCTCCGCCGGATGCTCGACCCCGAGCCCCGGGTCCGGGGCGGCGACGCCTTCCAGTGGCTCCAGCGTTTCGAGGACCTCGCGGGAGAGGGGCCCCGGCCCTGCTCCGGGGAGGCGCTCCGGGCGGCGGTGGACGCGAACCTGGTCCTCGGCCTCTCGCGGTGCCTGGACGCCCGGGGGGTCTTCGCCTGGGACCGGACGGCGGCCTCGGCCCGGGAGCGCCTGCCCCTGGGAGGGGAGCGGCTGGGGCAGTTCCTCGCGGCCCTGGCGCGCTCGGCGGCGGGCCGCGGCTTCGCGGTGCGGCTCCGGGAGCGGGAGGAGGTGCGGGTGGGCTCCCGGGTGCCGGTCCCCGCCTCGCCGGTGGAGAGATCCTCCGGGGGAGGCGGGGCGATCCGGGCCGCCTGGCCCTGGGACCCCTCGGGGGCGGGACCGGAACGCTGCGGGGACGGGGAGGAGCGGCCGGACCTCGAGGACCTCCTGCGGCGCCTGGGCCTGGAGCGGGGCAGCGCGTCCCACCTGGCCCACGCGGTGGGGGACGTGGCCCGGGCGGAGGTGGTGAGCCTGCCGGCCTTCCTGGCGGCCCTGGCCCGGGAGGGCCATCTCCGGAGGTCCACGGGGGGCTGGGTGCTCCTCCGCTTCCGTCCGGACTGGGTGGGGAAGGCGATCCGCCCCGACTGGCTCCGGGAGATGGAGGAGCGCCTCGGGAGGGCGGAGCGGCGGGAGTGGCTGCGCCGGGCGGCGGCCGCCACCTACCCGGGCGGGGAGGGCGCTCCTCCCCCGGGGACGTCCCCGGCGGCGAGACGCCTGGAGGGGATCCTGGAGCAGGCCCTCTCCGACTGCCCGGCCTCGATCCGCCCCCGG
>JAOZQC010000046.1:0-10117 GCA_029932425.1 Planctomycetota bacterium
GAGGACCGGGCCCTGGCCGCGGATGCCATCGAAGCCCTGGGCCGGATCCGGGCGAGGGAGGCCGTGGAGCCCCTGCGGGATCTGCTGCGGCGGGAGTGGCCGCTCGCCCTGGCCGACGCCACGGAGGACCGCCGGCACCTCGGGGCCACCAAGCTCGCGCTCGAGGCCCTGGGCCGGATCGGGGATCCCCGGTGTCTCGCCGACCTCCTCGGGCTCCTGCTGGGGCCCGATCTCCACGCCCGGGATCTGAGGACCGGACACGCGGCCCTGGGGGGAGGGGGGGCGCGCGGCGGGGGGACGGCCCTGGGGCGCGGCGTCCGGCTCGCGGGCGGCGTGATCCGCGCCCTCGTCCTCTTCCCGGACCGGGAGCTCACGGCCGCCGCGGAGCGGCTCGTCTCCCGCCTGCGCGCGTCGGGCGATCTCTTCCGGATCGACGAGAGGTACCTCGTGCACGTGGCTCGCGTGATCGAGGACCCGCGCCGGGAGCTGCTCCGCCGGCCCCGGCCGCGCCGAGACCTGGCCGCCCTCCTCTTCCGGCTCGTCCTCGAGGTTCCGCCGCGCGACTCCTGGAGCGATCTCCTGGCCCTGGACGAGCTCTCCGCCCTGGCCGCGGCCCGACTCGATTTCCGCCGGGCGGCGGAGTACCGGGTGCGGCACAACACCCTCCGCCGGGCCCTCGATCCCCGGGGATTCCGGGAGCGGGAGGACATGCTCCGCGCGGACGCCGGCCTGCTCTCGGTCCTGGCGGAGAAGGAGACGGATCCGGAGAAGCGCTGCCGGGAAGTCCTCGCCCGGTGCCCGCGCGATCCCTACGCGCTGAACCTCTGCGCCTGGTACCTGGCGGAGGCGGGGGTGAACCTCCCCTTCGCCCTCGAGACCGCCCTCGCCGCGGCCCGGCGCGCGCCCTCGGATCCCGACGTGATCGACACCCTGGGCTGGGTCCTGCTCCGGAACGGCCGGCCCCGGGAGGCGGCGGACCGCCTCACCCTGGCCGCGAAGCTCGACGCGGAGCGGGCGTCCCGGGCGGGGGCGGGCGAGGACGGTCTGCGATCGCCCCTCATCCTCTTCCACCTGGCCGCCGCCGAGGCCCGGGCGGGGCTCCTCTCCCGGGCGGCGGAGACTCTCGTTCGGGCCGTGGCCATGGACGACACCCTGGCCGCCGCGGCCCGCGCCTCGCCCGACTTCCGCCCGCTCGCGGAGTCCGGGAAGCTGGAACCGGCCCTCCGGGAAGGCCTCGCCCGGATGGCCGACTGACCCGGCCGGCGCCGTCGATCCCCGGGGATGCCCCCGGGGAGACAGATGGTGTCACCGGCCGAGGACGGTCGCCGGCGCCGTGCACCGCAGATCTCCCTGTGCCCCAGGCACTTGGGTCCTCCCGTCCCGAATGGCATCCCCTTCGCGTCCCCCCCGGCGGAACCGCAGAGACAAGGAGACGAGCCATGTTGAAGAGCACGCTGATCGCCGCCGGGGTCCTGGCCGCCGCCGCGCTTCCCGCCCTCGCGGGGGACCACGGCCGGGTCCGGACGGTGCGGACGGTGGTCGTCCGGCGCACGCGGGTGGTGCACCGGCGCTTCCACTACCGCTACGTCCCGGGCCACTACGAGATCCGGGAAGAGCGGGTCTGGATCCCCGAGACCTGGCGCGAGGAGACCGTTCCCGCGGTGTACCGGGAGGTCCGGGACTACTACGGCCGCGTCTACCGGATCCTCGTGAAACCCGCCGAGATCCGCCGGATCCGGATCCCGGGACGCTACGAGATCCGGAGAACCCGGGTCTGGATCCCCCCCACCTGGATCCGCGTCCGCCGGGGCCCTCCCCGGCGCGTCCTCGTCACCTGCCGCTGATCCGGTGCGCGGGCGGGGGCCGCGGGCCGCCTCGGCGGGGGATCGGCGACGAGGGCCGGGCGAGGCGAGGCGTCGACCCTTCACGGAACGAGGCCGAGGAGCCGCCCCGCCGGGAAGACGAGATGCGGCGAAGGCCCTGTACCGCCGGCCTTCCGACTCCCCGGGCGGCTCGCGGATTCTGCGGGAGCGGGCGCCGGAGGCGCCCGCCGCCGGGCGGCGGGGAGGACGCGCCGGGCCCCCTCCCCCCGCCCGGCCCCGTCCAACCCCCGGAGGCATACCCAGTGGGGATGGCGCGGGGGCGGGTACCATACGGCTTCCCATGTTCCTCGAGCAGCAGCAGTTCTGGGTCCAGCTCGTCAACACCGTGGCGGCGTGGAAGGACGAGGAGGTACTCCTGGCCTACGTTCCCGAGCGGGTCCGCGACTTCTCCGTGCCGCCCGGCTGGAGCCTCACCAGGGCGTTCAACTACCTCCTGAACAACGTGGACGTGGTCCGCACCAACCACGCGGCCCTCGAGGCGGGAAGGCGCCTGGACTACGAGATGATCAACCACGTGCTCTCCGCGGCCGTGCCCCGGCTGATCGACTGGGGGGATCTCGAAGCTATCCGTGCCCGCTCGGGGGCCCGGGCCCGGGTGGGGAGCCGGATCGAGACCCTCGTGGCCCTCTCCCCGAAGAACGGCCTGAACCCGGGGACGGTCTTCGTCCGGAACACGGTGGAGCGCGCGTTCTTTTACTTCGCCATGTACGCCGACTACCGCTTCTCGGATCCCGAGTACCCCGGCGCCTCTCCCGGGAAGTTCCAGGTGAAGGAGTGCCTGCGCTCCGGATGCCGGAAGCTCTTCATCCGTACTCCGGAGACGATCCTCTACTGCAGCGAGGAGTGCGCCCGGCTTGACCGGTGAACGGCCGGAGGTGAGTCGTGAAGCCCAGGGATGCCTACGAGAACCCCCTCGTGACCCGGTACGCATCGCCGGAGATGCTCCGGATCTTCTCGCCCGACAGGAAGTTCCGGGGATGGCGCGCGCTGTGGATCGCACTGGCCCGGGCGGAGATGGAGCTCGGGCTGCCCATCACGCCCGCCCAGATCCAGGCCCTCGAGGCCGCCCGGGACGACATCGACTACGAGGCCGTCGATCGGCACGAGCGCGAGATCCGGCATGACGTGATGGCCCATCTCCATGCCTTCGCCGAACGGTGTCCCGGCGCCCGGCCCATCCTCCACCTGGGGGCCACCTCGTGCTACGTGACGGACAACCAGGACCTGCTCCTCTTGCGGGACGCCCTGGACCTCGTGCTCCGGACCGCCGCGAACGTGGTGGAGGCGCTCGCGGAGCAGGCGCGGCGGTACCGGGACCTCCCCACCCTCGGTTTCACCCACTTCCAGCCCGCCCAGCCCACCACGGTGGGGAAGCGGATCTGCCTCTGGATCCAGGACCTGCTCCTCGACCTGGAGCGACTGGAATTCGAGCGGGAGCACCTCCGGTTCCGGGGGGTGAAGGGAACCACGGGCACCCAGGCGTCCTTCCTCGATCTCTTCGACGGAGACCCGGCCCGGGTGGAGGAGCTCGACCGGAAGGTGGCGGCGGAGATGGGGTTCTCGCGGACCTGGCCCGTCACGGGCCAGACCTACCCGCGGAAGGTGGACTACCAGGTCCTGGCGGCCCTCTCCGGACTGGCGCAGTCCGCGCACAAGTTCGCCGTCGATCTCCGGCTCCTCATGCATCTCGGCGAGATGCGGGAGCCGGTGGGCGACCGGCAGGTGGGTTCCTCGGCCATGCCCTACAAGCGAAACCCCATGCGGTCCGAACGTCTCACCTCGCTCGCCCGGTACCTCATCTCCCTGCCCGCCAACGCCGCCCACACCGCCGCGGAGCAGTGGCTGGAGCGCACCCTCGACGACTCCGCCAACCGCAGGATCACGATCCCGCAGGCCTTCCTCGCCGCCGACGCCGTCCTGAACCTCTACCTGGACGTGGCGAGGGGGCTCGCCGTGGAGGAGGCGGTGGTGGCCCGGAACCTCGCCCGGGAGCTTCCCTTCCTGGCCACGGAGCGGATTCTCATGCTCGCGGCGAAGGCGGGAGGGGATCGGCAGGAGCTCCACGAGCGGATCCGGGTGCACGCCGGCGAAGCCCGCCGGGCCCTGCACGAGGGAGCCCCGGAGAACGATCTCCTCGCGCGCCTCGCCGCGGACCCCGCCTTCGCCTCCGTGCGGGAGGCGCTCGACGGGCTTCTCGATCCCGCCGCCTACACCGGCCGCGCCCCGCAACAGGTGGACGCCTTCCTCGAGAGCCACGTGGATCCCGTCTTCCGAAAGTACGCGGAGCACCTGGGCCGCTCCGGCGACGTCCGCGTCTGACGGGGGTTCCCCCGGGCGGGGAGGAGGGGGAGCTCCGCCGGCCAGCCCCGGCCGCGCCCCGGGGTCCCGGGCCCCGAGGGCAAGGGAGAGGTCGCTCCGAGCCTCGCGGGGGCGACCCGCCCGGCGAAACCCGGCAGGGGCCACGCCCGTCCCCCGCGGTTCCTTCCGAGCGGGCCGCCGGAGGGGAGTCTCCCGTTCCCCGCGGATCCGGCCCGGACGCCGGGACGGAGGTCGAAACTCCATTCGAGTCGCGGGTCCGGGCGTTAGGCTATGGACGTGGGCTCCATTCGAGACAGCCTGGAAGAGCTCGTGGGCGCAAGTCCCGTGATGCTCGCGGTCTACGACCGGATCGAGAAGGCGGCGGCCACGGACGTCACGGTCCTCATCACCGGGGAGAGCGGAACCGGCAAGGAACTCGCGGCCCGGGCCATCCACCGCCTGTCCCGCCGCCGGGAGGGGCCCTTCATCTCCGTGAACGCGGGGGCGATCCCTCGCGAGCTCGTGGCCTCGGAGCTGTTCGGCCACGAGCCCGGGGCGTTCACGGGGGCGGCCTACCGCCGGCCGGGGAAGTTCGAGCTGGCCGACGGCGGGACGCTCTTCCTCGACGAGATCGCGGCCACGGATCACAACACCCAGATCGCGCTCCTCCGCTCGCTGGAGGATCGGTGGATCACGCGACTCGGGGGCCAGCATCCCGTCCACGTGGACGCGCGGTTCATCGCGGCCACGAACGAGAGCCTGAGCCGGGCGATCCGCGCCGGGCGGTTCCGGAAGGACCTGTTCTTCCGCCTGGACATCTTCCAGATCCGCATGCCCCCCCTGCGCGACCGGGGCGGAGATCTCATGCTGCTCGCCGACCGGTTCCTCCGGGAGATCGCCTCGGACCTCGGCCGGAAGATCGACGGGTTCACGGACGAGGCCCGCACCTGTCTCCTCGGGTACTCCTGGCCGGGCAACGTGCGCGAGCTCAAGAACTGCGTCTACCGGGCCGTGGTGGCCTCCGAAGGTCGGGCGATCCGGCGGGAGGACCTGCCGCGCCGGCTCCGGACCATCGTGCACGCCACCCGCGAGATCCGGCTCAAGCTGGGCCGGCGTCTCGGGGACATCGAGCGCGCCTACGTTCTCCGGACGCTCGAGGAGTGCCGCGGCAACAAGATGGAGGCGGCCCGGCTCCTGGGCATCAGCCGGAAGGCTCTCTACGACAAGCTCGCGCGCTGGGAGAAAGAGGACGGGGACGGGGATGTCTACTCCCTCGGCAAGGAGGAGACCGTCCCCATCCGCCCCTCCCCCCGCGAGGAGGAGTAGGTGCCGCCCCGCGTTCTGAGCGTGGCGGGCTCCGATCCGAGCGGCGGCGCGGGGATCCAGGCCGACCTGAAGACCTTCCACGCGCTCGGCGCCTACGGCATGGCGGCCCTCACCTCCCTCACCGCCCAGAACACGACCGGCGTCCGGTCCGTCCACGAGGTTCCGGCGGAGTTCGTCGCCGCCCAGATCGAGTGCGTGCTCGAGGACGTGGACGTGGACGCGGCCAAGACGGGGATGCTGAAGAGCGCCGCGGTGGTGCGGGCCGTGGCCTCGTCGCTCGGGAAGCGCCTCCGCGGCCGAATCGTCGTGGACCCGGTGATGGTGGCCACCTCCGGAGACCGGCTGCTCGACGAGGACGCGGTGGAGGCGGTGGTCCGGGACCTGCTGCCCCTCGCGGCCGTGGTCACCCCCAACCGGGCGGAGGCGGAGGTGCTCGCGGGGGGAGCCGTGGAGGACCTGGCCGGCGCCCGGGCCGCCGCCGCCGCCATCCGGGACCTGGGGACGCCCGCGGTGGTGGTGAAGGGGATCCCCGACGGAGCGGAGATGGTGGATCTCCTCGCCGCCGGGGACGGGGAGCGCACCTACCGGCGCCCGGTCCTGGCGCAGGGGCCCCGGCACGGCTCCGGCTGCACGTTCTCCGCCGCCCTCGCCGTCTTCCTCGCCCGGGGCGCCGCCCTCGAGCGGGCCGTGGAGGGGGCGAAGGGTTTCACCTGGCGGGCCATGCGGGACGCGTACGCGGTGGGAGCGGGCGCCCGCCCCCTGAACCACCACGCGGATCCGGGGCCGGGGACGCCGTGAAGCGGGGCGTCTTCGGGCTCATCGGGGCGGGCGCCGTGGGAAGCGCCGTCGCCCGCCGCCTCCGGGAACGGGGCTGGAGACCGGGGGTGGTGGCGAGCCGCTCCCCCGGGCCCGCCCGGCGGCTCGCCCGGGAGCTCGGGGCCCGGGCGGCGACCACCGACAACGCCGCCGCCGCCCGGGCGGCCGCGCGCCTCCTGGTGGCCGGACCGGACGGGGCGATCGCGGCCGTCGCGGCCGCGGGGGCGCGGGCGGGGAGCCTCCGGCCGGGTGCGCTCGCGGTGCACTTCTCGGGGGCGCTGGCCTCGGACGTCCTGGAGCCGCTCCGCGAGGGAGGGGCGGTGACGGGGTGCATTCACCCCCTCCAGTCCTTCGCGGACCCGGATGCGGAGGCGCGACTCGACGAGACCTTCCTCTTCTACGAGGGGGGCGACCCGGACCGCATCCGGGAGGTGGCGGCCGATCTCGGCGGGCGGCCCGTTCCCCTCGCGGCCCGGGGCAAGGCCCTCTACCATGCCGGGGCGGCGGCCGCCTGCAACCTCCTCACGGCCATGGTGGATCTCGGCGTCCGGCTCCTCGAGAGAGCGGGGATCGACGGGAAGCAGGCGCTCGAGGCCCTGCTCCCCCTCATCCGGGGAACGGTGGAGAACCTCGGCTCCGTGGGCCTTCCCGCGGCCCTCACGGGACCGGTGGCCCGGGGGGACGTGGACACGGTGCGGATGCACCTCGAGGCCCTGCGCCACGCGGCGCCGGAGCTTCTCGCCCCCTACGCGGCGGCGAGCCTCCATGCCGTGACGATCGCGGAACGCAAGGGCACCCTCCGCCCCGGGGCGGCGGCGGCCCTCCGCCGCCTCCTCCGGGCGGACTCCACCGCGCCTCCCCGGGACGGGTGATCCGCTACCGGATCTCGAACGGGAGGGTGAACGTCTCCGCCAGCGGCACCCCCTGGGTGCTCGCCACGAACTTCCCCCCGGCGCTGTCCTGTCCGAGGAGGACCAGGCTGTAGGTCCCGGGTTCCAGGGGGGGATCCGAGAAGATGATGAGCTCGAGCCCCGTGCCCCCCGGGGCGCCGTCCAGCCGGAGGGGATAGGGTCCGCCCGTGGGGCCGCCCGTGATCAGCACCACCCCCGGGAGCAGCACGGCGGCGTCCACGGGAAGGTTGAAGAACACGAAGATGGGCTCCCCCGGCGGGATGGCCCCGATCTCGTCGAGAGAGGTGCTCACCACCTCCAGCCGGAGAAGACCCTTGTCGAGCTCGCGCTGGAAGAGCTGATCCGCCTTCGCCTTCGCCTTCACGAAGGTCTTCGCGGCCCGGGCGGCCTTCTTCACGTGCTTGCCGTACGTCGCCGCGGCCGCCGCCCTGGTGACGGCGGCGTCCCCCTTCGCCATGAGCTTCTCGATCTTCGCCCGGTCCCCGTCCACCTGGAGCGGGCGACCCGCCTGGTCCGCCTGCTCCCGGAGGGACAGGACCTCCTCGTCCACGGTGGCGGAGAGCGTGGCCGCGTGGGTGGAGAGGTCCACCCCCTTCTTCACCGCCTTCTCGACCTTCTTCACCACGCCGGCCACCTTCTTGATCCGCTTCGGCAGGTCGTCGGCCACCGCCTCCGCCTTCCCCACGGCGGCGAGGATGCCGTTCACGGCCCGGGTCTGCCCCGCGTCGAGGGTCCCCCCGGCCAGGAGGAGGTCGGCGGCCGCCCTGAGGTTCGCCAGGTCGCCGCCGAGATCCGCGGATACCGGGCCGGCGAGTCCGAGGAGGGCGGCGAGCACCGCCGCTCCGAGTCCGATCCTTGTTCGCATCGCGCGCTCCGATCCGACGAAAGCCCCCCGCGATCCTACCTCATCCGGCGAGCCGCCGGATCGCTTCCTCGAGCCGTTCCCGGATCGCCGCCACCTTCTCCTTCCGGAGCCAGGCCCGCAGCGCGGGGAGCAGGTCCTTCTCCGTGGCCAGGGAGAGCATCTCCGCCACCCTCGCTCTCTGGTCCTCGCGCTCGAAGTCCGCGGCGCGGGAAACGATCTCCCGGAACTTGTCGGGCGAGACCGAGGGATCCACGCGTCCCAGGAGCGCGTCCCGCACCGGTTCCTCCGCGCGCTCCCAGATCCGGAGGAAGGCCCGCCGGGTCTCCTCTCCCGGCATCCGGAGGGGGGCCGAGCCCGCGGCCATGGCAATCCCGGGATCCCGGGCGGCCACCGCCCGGTCCAGCATCTCCCGGAACGCCTCGCGGGCCTCGGGGACGGGGACCAGCGGGGGGGATCGGCTCCGGCGGACCCGCGCGATCTCCTCGGGCTCCGAGGGGATCTCCTGGAAGGCCTCGCCGCCGATCGCCATCCAGATCCGGCCCTGGTCCGCGGGAACCGGCGCGCAGGCGAGAAGATCCGCGAGGGCCCGCACCGCCTCCGGCGAGTCCCGCTCCACCAGAGCCTGGAGGGCTGCGGAGCGGTAGCGCGGGTCCGGCTCCCCGGAGGCGAGCTCCGCGAGCCGGGCCACCGCTCCCTCGTGCTTCACCTGTCCCAGGGCCAGGATCCCCGCGGTCCGGATCTCGTCCCCGAGATCGCCCCGCGCCGCTTCCTCCACCGCCCCGAAGGCGCGGTCCCCGGCGCTCTCCCCCAGCACGAGCACGATGAGCGCCCGGACCCGCACGTCCCGGCTGTCGCTCAGCAGGCGGAGGAGCTCCGTGACCCCGGCCTCGGTGCGGGCCATCTCGCGCAGACCGGCGAGATCCACCTCCCGGCCGGCGTCCCGGAGGCCTTCGAGGAGCCTCCGGCGGGCCCGCTCCGCCCGGGTCTCCCCGGGCGGAACGGGGGGGATCTCCGGCTCCCGCACGGCGGGGAGGGAGGAGGGCGGCTCCCGGACGGAGGTCGCCGTCCCGGAGGCCGCCGGAGGACCGGAGGGCGGCGCCCCCGGCGAAAACGTGAGCACCGCCGCCACCACGAGGAGGGCCGCGGCGAGGCCGCCGCCGATGAGGACCGGACGGGACATGGCGCCCATCCTAGCCCGCGTTCCTCGCGGGAACGCGTGGTTTTCCCCGGATCCCTCCGCCCGTCGCCGTGCGGCTCCCCGTCCGCGACCTCGGCGGGGCGCGACCGCATCCCGCGACGGGCAACGGCCCCGAAAGGGAACCGCACACTCCCGCCCCCGCGGGGACCCTACCTGCGGGGGCGCCGCTCGACCTCGACGCGGTCGGCCCGGGGGTACTTCCCCGCTCCCGGCTCGAGCTCCACCCGGAACCGGAACCATCGCCGGCCGTCCGGGCCCGCCGCCGACCCGCCCGTGACCTCGATCCAGGCCGCGGCCGTGCTTTCGTCGGGCTTCCCCGTGACCGGGTCGGTCCGGGCGGCGCTCAGGTAGAGGGTGGCCGGGCCGTTCCCGGAGAGGGAGGCGGAGAGGGACTCCGGGGCGAAGGGCCCGGTGTCCTGCCACCGGGAGACGCCGTCCCTCGTGGGCGAGAAGTCCCCGCCCGTGAAGGAGCCGTTCCCGTGGTCCAGGTCCGGGAGATCGGCGGGGAGCATGGGGAGCGTCTTGCCTCGGAGCACGATGGCCCCCCGGCCGCCCGCCCCTCTCCGGCTGTACACGGTGCCGGCGCAGGCCAGCTCCCCGCCGGCGCCGCCGGAAGCATCCACGGTGGCGATGCCGAATGCGAAGCCCTTCCCCGCGCGGAGCACCACGTCCCCTCCCGTCCGGTCGGAGGGTGAAGGCGGAAGGAGCGCGCGGCGGCCGCCGCCCCGGTCGCCGGCGTTTCAGGGAGAATGAAAAAGCCGTGCCTGTCCGCGGTGTTTCAAGAGGCGGGGCCGCCACCGGGGTCGCGGCCCCGGGGGGG
>JAOZQC010000046.1:10127-12173 GCA_029932425.1 Planctomycetota bacterium
GGGGTTTTCCACGGGGGGGGGCGGCGCGGGGGGGGGGGCCCCCGGGGGGGTTCGTGCCTCCTGCTACTTCTTGTACTGCCAGGTCACCTTCACGCTGTCCACCTCGGGGTAGTGGTCGCCGGGAAGGAGCTCCACCTTGAAGCGGAACCAGCGGTACCCGTTGAGCTGGGTGACCGCCCCGGCCGTGATCTCGATCCAGCCGGTGCTGTTCGTGCCGTCGGCGCCCAGCGTGATCAGGTCCGTCTGGGCCCCCTCGAGGAACAGCTTCGCCTGGCCGTTGTCCGTGATCGTGGCCGTGAGGAACGTGGGAGCCACGGCCCCGGTGTCGATCCAGATCGAGATACCGAGCTTCGTGGGCTGGAAGCTGCCCGTCTGGAACGTGCCGCTCCCGTACTTGAGCCCCGTGACGTCCCCGGGGACCGTGGGCATCGTCGTGCTCTTCAGGACGATGGCCCCCGCTCCGCCCGCTCCGCCGCGGCTGTAGACGGTGGAACCGTAAGTGGTGGTTCCTCCTGCGCCGCCCGAGCAGTCGACGGTCATGATCCCCCACTTGAAGCCGCCCTTGGCGATGAGGACCACGTTGCCGCCGCCGCCCCCGCCGCCGGGACCCGGCCACCAGGCGTAGGACCCGGACTCGGGGCAGTTGCCGCCCTTCCCGCCATGGGCGTCCACGACCCCGGAAAGCTGCATCGTCCCCGAGGTGCACAGGAAGAGCGCGCCGCCGCCGCCGCCGCCGGCCGCCCCCGGGCCGTAGGCGTAGTAGGACGGGGAGTAGCTCGAGGAGTACCAGTTCATCTGGTACCCGCCGTTGGCACCCCCGCCGCCCCCGGCGCCGCCGATGATGTTCGAGTCGGTCAGCGTGGAGGGGGTCACGATGGCCGCCCCGCCCTTCCCCGGCGTGCCCTTCACCCCCCCGTAGCTGTAGTAGTTGGCGCCGTCCGCGCCGGCCTTGGCGGAGCCGCCGCCGCCGCCCGCCCCGGCGTAGTAGTAGTAGTAGTAGTAGTACGAGCTGTAGGCCCGCTTGTAGGGGGTGCTCGGCGTCTGCCCCGCCTTGCCCCCGCCCGGCCCGCCGGCCTTGTTGTTCGTGCCGTAGCCGTCCGTGGCCTTGGGGATCGTCTTCGAGTAGGAGCTGCTGCCCCCGTTGTCGCCGCCCTTGAAGCCGCCCGGCCCGGCCTTCCCGGCCGCGGCGAGGTTGAAGCGGTAGCCGCTGGAGGAGCCATACTTGCTCGTGCTGTTCCGGGCGCCGTCGCCGCCGGAGACCAGGATGGTGCCGTTGATCTCGGCGTTGCCGGAGGAGTAGATGATCAAGGGCTTCGATCCCTGGACGGTGAGGGTCGCCCCCGCCGCCACCTTGAAGTCCTTCACGGAGAAGGCGCCCGAGCTGTAGGTGCCCACCGGCGCACCGAAGCCGTTGTCCGTGTTCACCACGGTGTTCGAGGTGATGATCCAGTCGATCGTCCCCGAGCCTCCGCAGCTCACGGTGGTGGTCCCCAGGGAGAGGACGCCGGAGAAGGACTTCCCGGCGAAGCCCGGCACCTCCACGACCATCCGGCCGTCGGAGCCGTCGCCGCCCGGGTTCTGGTAGGTGGTGCTCGAGTAGGTGTAGCCGGCCTTGCCACCCTTCCCGCCGAGCACGTTCATCTCGCCGGACACGGAGAGAGAGGCACCCTGGACGTGGATGGAGCCGCCGGAGCCGCCGCCGCCCCCCCCCGTGTAGACGGTGGTCCACGCGTAACCGCGGACGCCGTTTCCACCCTTGCCGCCGGCCGCGAGGATCTTGCCCCCGGCGGCGACCGTGAGCTTGCCGTTCAGCGCCAGCTTCAAGCCCGCGCCGCCGGCCCCCCCGCCGCCTCCGGACGAGCCTCCGTACCAGTTGTTGTAGGCCATGATCGAGCCGCCGCCGGCGCCGCCGCCGGACCCGCCTTCCGGACCGTCGGCGAGCGTGGCCTTCCCGTAGGCCTTCCCGGCCGTGCCGCGTTTCTGGCCGTAGCCGGTGTAGCCCTTTCCCCCGGAGCCGGCGTTGGCGGGGGCGGCCCCCCCCCCCCC
>JAOZQC010000474.1 GCA_029932425.1 Planctomycetota bacterium
GCACTCCTGACCTTCGGAATCTCCGCGCGGCTCGGGGCCGGGGCGGGAGCAGGCGCCCGAGGCCCCCGCCGCGGGACGGCGGGGAGGGAGCGGCCGCGGCCGGCGGGGGGGGACCCGCGTCCCCCGGCGAGAGATGACGGCGCGGGCGTGGCCGCGCCGTGGACCGCGGCGGAGGCTAGCCCATGTCGAACTCCTCCTCCAGGGCCTTCACCGCCTCGTCCACGAGGTTCTCGGGGATCACGCAGGTGATCGTGGCCATGGAGGTGGAGATCATGTCGATGTTGATGCCGCGGCCGGACAGGGCTCCGAACATGCGGCCCGCGGTGCCCGGCGTCTGCACGAGCTCGGCCACGTGGAGGGCCACCAGGGCCACGTTCTTGTCGTGGATCAGACCCTCCGCGTTGAACTCCTCCTTCAGGTTGGCGGCCTGCTCCAGGGTCCGCTCCAGGTCCATCTGGTGGATGACGAAGGAGACGTCGCTGCGGCCCTCCCCCACGGTGCTCGCGGTGATGAGCTCCACGTTGATCCCCTTCTCGCCGAGGGAGCCGAAGATCCCCGCCGCCATGCCGGGGCGGTCGGGAACTCCTTTCAGGATCACCTTCACCACGTCCTTGCGGGTCTGGGGTCGATAGCCGGCCATGGGTCTGCTCCTTTCGCCCCCCATCTTCCCGGAGGGGCCGTCGCCCGTCAACCTGCCGCGACCGGATGCCCGTGAGAATCCTTGCAACCGGGACGGCGAATGGGAGGCTATGCGGTTCATCTTCGGATCGACCCCCAGGAGCGAGGAAGCCATGAAGCGCCTTGTCGAGTGCGTTCCCAACTTCAGCGAAGGAAGAGACCGGGAGGTGATCGACCGCATCACCGCGGAGATCGCCGCCGTGGAGGGCGTCACCCTCCTGGACGTGGACCCGGGCGCCGACACGAACCGCACGGTGGTCACCTTCATCGGGGAGCCCGACGCCGCCGTGGAGGCCGCCTTCCGGGCGATCCGCAAGGCGGCGGAGCTCATCGACATGCGCCGCCACCACGGCGCCCACCCCCGCCAGGGCGCCACGGACGTGTGCCCCTTCGTCCCTCTCATGGGCACCACCATGGAGGACTGCGTGGCGCTGGCCCGGAGGCTCGGGGAGCGCGTGGGCCGCGAGCTCTCGATCCCCGTCTACCTCTACGAGGCCGCCGCCACCCGGCCCGAGCGGAAGAGCCTGGCCGACATCCGGGTGGGGGAGTACGAGGCGCTCCCGGAGAAGCTCGGAAAGCCGGAGTGGGAGCCGGACTTCGGACCCGCGGAGATGAACGAGAAGGCGGGGGCCACCGTCATCGGCGCCCGCGAGTTCCTCATCGCCTTCAACGTCAACCTGAACACCCGCAACCACAAGAAGGCGAACGCGGTGGCCTTCGACGTCCGCACCCGGGGCCGGGCGAAGCGGGACGAGCAGGGCAATCTCCTGCGGGACGCGGACGGAAACGTGATCCGGGAGGCGGGAAGCCTGCCCGAGGTCCGGGGGATCGGCTGGTACATCGACGAGTACCAGATGGCCCAGATCTCCATGAACCTCACGGACTACAAGATCACGCCCCCCCACGTCGCTCTGGAGGAGGTGCGCCAGCGGGCCCTGGACCGGGGCCTCATCGTGACCGGTTCCGAGCTGGTGGGCCTGATCCCCCGGGAGGCGATGCTCGAGGCCGGGCGGTACTACCTCCGGCGCCAGGGCACCTCGCCCGGGCAGCCCGAGGAGGAGCTGATCCGCATCGCGGTGCAGTCGATGGGGCTCTCGGAGCTGAAGCCCTTCGATCCCCGGGAGAAGATCATCGAGTACCGGGCGGGGTTCTCCCTCGCCGGGCCCCTCATGCGGCTCTCGGGCCGGGAGTTCCTGAACGAGCTGTCCACGGACTCCCCGGCCCCGGGGGGAGGATCGGTGGCGGCGCTCGCCGGGGCGCTGGGCGCGAGCCTGGCCACGATGGTCGCGAACCTCACCACCCGGAACCGGAAGTACCGCGACGTGAAGGAGGAGATGTTCGCCCTGGCGGAGCGGGGCCAGGCGCTGAAGGACCGCCTCACGGCGCTCGTGGACGAGGACACCGCCGCCTTCGACCGGCTGCTCGAGAGCTACCGCCTTCCGAAGGGCACGGAGGAGGAGGCGGCGGTCCGGGCGCGGGCCATCGAGGAGGCGGTGAAAGGAGCCACCCTCGTCCCCTTCACGGTGATGGAGAAGGGGCTCGAGGTGATCGACCTGGCTCTCGAGGTGGCGCGGAAGGGGCTCGCGGCCTCCGCGTCCGACGCCGGGGTGGGAGCGCTCATGGGCCGCACCGCGGTGGAGGGCGCCCACCTGAACGTGAAGATCAACCTCCCGAACCTCTCCGACCGGGAGTGGGCGGAGGAGCTCCTGGCCCGGGCCGCCGGGATCGAGACGAAGGCCCGGGAGCGGACCGCCGAGGTCCTGGCCGCGGTGGAGGAGAACCTGGGCTGAGGGGGGGAAGGGAGGACGGAGGCGGGGCCGGAGGGGAACCGGCACCGGCGGGGGGGGACGGGTGGGCGGAGGTTGCGGCCGATCCGGAGACCGCGACCCGGCGATCCGGAACCGGCTCCGGGGTGGGGGCCGGGTCACCGGGCCCGGTACGTGATGACCGCTCCGTCCTTCTTGAGGATCCCGGTGACGCTCTGGAAGAAGGAGACCAGGTCTCCGGAGGTCAGGCTGAGGAACAGGACGGGGGAGGTGCGCGGATCGCCCAGCTCCCCCTTCAGGGCGATCGTGGCCCGGCCCCTCCCCACGTCGAGGACCAGCTTCGCGAGGGGCGTCTCTCCGCTTCCCCGGTAGGTGTACTTCGCGCCCTTCACGGTGAAGGAGGCGGCGGGCAGCTCGTAGGTCCGGTCGAGGAAGCGGAGGGTGACCCCGTCCCGCGAGGGGTCCAGGAGGGGGGCCTGGAAGAGGATCTTCACCTTCGCCTGGTCCTGGGCGGGTTTCTTCCGGTTGAAGCGGACCTTCGCCTTCCGGATGCGGAAGACCTCCTCCCAGATCACGAGGCGATAGGGGTCGCCGTCGGGACCCGTGGTCCCGGCCACCACCGCGAAGTAGGTCCCCGCGGGCAGCGCGGCCCCCGTGACGAGGCGATACCCGGGAGGGGAGGAGGGGATCCCCGCCCGCGTTCCGGAGCCGTCCGCGAGGAAGAGGAACGGATCCCCCGCAAAGCCGGAG
>JAOZQC010000475.1 GCA_029932425.1 Planctomycetota bacterium
CGACGGGGAGGCTCTCGACCGGCTCTCGGAGGAACTCCTGATCCTCACGGAGGCCCTCCGGACCGAGATCCGGCTCCAGCGGCTGTACGAGGATTCCGACCGGCCGGACGCCGCGGAGGCCGCCCGCCGCCGGGTGCGGGAGCTCCTGGCCCGCCAGCGGGAGCTCATCGGGCGGATCGCGGCCCGCGTCCGGAAGACCCCGGTCCCGCCGGAGGGCCGGGTCCCGGGGACGGCGCGGGGGGTCGGGGGACCTTCCCGCCGCCTGGGCCCGAAGCCGGTCGTGAGGCAGGAGCTCCCGGAGGCCGTGCGGCTGGGGCTCGACTGGTTGCGGCGCCACCAGGACGAGGACGGCAAGTGGGACTGCGACGGGTTCATGAAGCACGACGGCGGGGGGCCGCTCTGTGACGGTCCCGGCTTCGCCCGTTACGATCCCGGCGTCACCGGCCTGGCCCTGCTGGCCTTCCTGGGCGCGGGGCAGACCCACCGGGGGGGCGAGTTCGCGGGCCCCGTGAGGCAGGGCCTCCGCTACCTGAAGCAGATCCAGGACCCGGAGGGCTGTTTCGGCGACCGGGGCGACCGCCACTTCGTCTACTCCACGGCCGTCTGCGCCCTGGCCATGAGCGAGGCCTACGGGCTCACGGGGGCGCCGCTCTTCAAGCAGAGCGCCCAGGCGGGGATCGATTTCCTGGTGAAGGCGCAGAACCCCTACCTGGCCTGGCGCTACGGCGTGCGGCCCGGCGACAACGACACCTCGATCACGGGGTGGTGCGTGGCCGCCTGCAAGTCCGGGAAGACGGCCGGCCTGCGGGTGCCGCCGGGACCGTTCGACGGGGCCAGGGCCTGGCTCGACAAGGTGACGGAGCCGGAGTACGGGCGGGTGGGGTACACCGCCCGGGGGACGGGACCCGCCCGGACGGAGGCCATGATCGACTAGTTCCCGGCGGAGAGATCGGAGTCCCTCACCGCGGAGGGGATCGCGATCCGCGTCTTCTGCGGTGAAGATCCTCGAAAGAGCGAACCGATCCGGAAGGGAACGGAGCTCTGCCTGAAGCGGCTCCCCCTCTGGAACGAGAGCGCGGGCTCCATCGACATGGTCTACTGGTACTGGGGGACGCTGGCGATGTTCCAGGTGGGGGGGAAACCCTGGAAGACCTGGCGTGACGCCCTGAAGACGGCCCTCCTCGATCACCAGCGGCGGGACGGCCCCTTCGCGGGCTCCTTCGATCCCGCCGGTCCCTGGGGGCCGGACGGCGGCCGGGTCTACTCCACGGCGCTCGCCCTCCTCACCCTGGAGGTCTACTTCCGCACGCGGGCGGAGATTCGCCCGGGGACGTCGCCCCGGCGCCGGTAGGGTCCGCCTTCCTCATCCGGCGTGCGGGCAAGGATCCCGGGCCGGTTGCGGAAGCGGGGTTCCCTCGGAGCGTGGGACCCGGGGTCGACCGGAGACCGTCTCCGGGGGGAGATCGCCGGATGGGGCCGGGGGCGGCGGGATCCGGCGAGAGCCGTGCGTCCTCGTGAGGAATGGGGGATGGCGGCTCCGGGGACCGCGACCCCGCGCGTCCGGAGGGCGGGCCCGGGGGGAGGGGACCGGCCGGCGCGGAGGGGAGGTGGGCATGAGGCGGTTCGGCCCGGTGGTGATCCTGCTCGTTCTCGGCTTCTCGGCCGGGTCTCGGGGACGCGTGCGCGCGGGGAACGGGGAGGCGCTCGGGCGGCTTTCCGGGGAGCTCTCGGCCCTCACGGACGCCCTCCGCGCCGAGCTCAGGCTCCTGAAGCTCTACGAGTCTCTCGGCCCGCCGGCCGCGGCGGAAGCCGTCCGCCGGCGGGTGGGGGAGCTCGCGGCCCGGGAAGAGGAGATCCTCCGCCGGATGGCGGCGCGGATCGGAGGACTCCCGCGCCCACCGGGACCGGAGGTGCCCCCGGTGCTGCCGCGCCGCGAGCTGCCTCTCCCGTACCCGGGGCTTTCTCCCCCCGCCCTCGACCCGGTGGTCCTCGATCCCGTGCGCCTGGGGCTTGCCTGGCTCATGGCCCACCAGGACGAGGACGGCAAGTGGGACTGCGACGGTTTCATGAAGCACGACGAGGTCCGGCCCGTCTGCGACGGCCCCGGCTACCGCGGTTACGATCCCGGGGTCACGGGACTCGCTCTCCTCGCTTTCCTCGGCGCCGGCCAGACCCACCGGCGTGGGGCGTACAAGCTCGCCGTGGGGCGCGGGCTCGCCTATCTGAAGGAGATCCAGGACCCGGAGGGCTGCTTCGGACCCCGCGTGGACCGCCACTTCATCTACTCCACGGCCATCTGCGCCCTGGCCCTGAGCGAGGCCTACGCGCGCACCGGCTCGCCCCTCTTCCGGCGGAGCGCCCAGGCGGGGCTGGACTTCCTCCGGAAGGCCCGGAACCCCTTCCTCGCCTGGCGCTACGGGGTGAGACCCGGCGACAACGACACCGCGATCACGGGCTGGTGCGTGGCGGCGTTGCAGTCCGGAAGACGGGCCGGCCTGCGCGTGCCCCGGGAGCCGTTCGACGGGGCCGGGGCCTGGCTCGACAAGGTGACGGAGCCGGAGTACGGCCGGGTGGGGTACACCGGCATGGGTACCGGCCCGGCCCGGACGGAGGCCATGCTCCATGGGTTCCCGCCGGAGCGGTCGGAGTCCCTCACCGCGGAAGGCATCGTGATCCGCGTCTTCCTCGGAGAGCAGCCGGAGAACAGCGAGCGGATCCGGAAGGGGACCGAGCTCTGCCTGAAGGAGCTCCCCCTCTGGAGCGAGTCGGCGGGCACCATCGACATGGTCTACTGGTTCTGGGGGACCCTCGCCATGTACCAGGTGGGGGGGGAGCCGTGGCGGACGTGGAGCACGGCCGCCCGGGCCGCGGTCACCGAGCACCAGCGGAGGTACGGCGCCTTCCGCGGCTCCTTCGACCCCGCCGGCCCCTGGGGTCCGGACGGGGGCCGGGTCTACTCCACGGCCCTCTGCGTGCTCATCCTGGACACCATCGGCTCCCGCGGGCGCCTGTTCCCCCGGATGTTCGAGAGCGGGGAGTCCCGGAAGTAGCCCGCATTTCTCATCAGGACGCACGGTTTTCGCCGGATCTCGCCGCCCATGGCGGTGTTGCTCCTCGTCATCGACCCGTAAAGGGTCGACTCCTCGTCGCGCCTGGCCCTTTGCGACGATCTCTCGCCGAAAACAGCCTGTG
>JAOZQC010000476.1 GCA_029932425.1 Planctomycetota bacterium
CAGATTCGATCCCAACGTCAGGGGAGGAAAGGGGGAGATCGGACTCATGCAGATCCGTCCCGCGACGGCCCGGGAAGAGGCCGGGCGGCGCGGCCTGCCCCTCCCCTCGGGGGAGGCCCTCGAGGATCCCGCCACCAACGTCTTCCTGGGCACCGCGTATCTCTCGCGTCAGCTCACCCGCTTCCGGGGGGACGCGAGACTGGCCCTGGCCGCCTACAATGCGGGAGCGGCCCGGGTGGCGCGCTGGGTCTCCGAGGCGCCGGGCCTGACGCCCAGGGAGCTGCTCGATCGGGTCGCGTTCCCCTCGGTGCGGGCCTACGTCCGCCGGGTGCTGGCCATGAGGGACCTGATCCGCGTCCGGGAAGAAAGGAAGCCGAAGCCATGAAGAAGGTCCTCTTTCTCGCCGTCCTCCCCCTCGCGCTCCTCGTTCTCGCCCCGCGGCTCGGGGCCGGGGAGGAGAAGCCCGCCGTCTCCGCTCTCTCCGCCGTGGACGAGATCGCGAAGGAGGTGGAACGGCTCCGGGGGCTCGCGTTCCGCAAGAGCTTCGAGCGGAAGGAGATCTCCCCGGCCCGGGTGCGGGAGATGGCGCTCGAGATGATCCGGAAGGAGCTGCCCGACAAGAAGCGCGCCGCCCTCACCCGGCTCGGGGCGCGCCTGGGGTTCTGGCCGGAGAGCACGGATCTCCTGAAGTGCTTCGGGGACTTCCTGGAGGGGGGGGTGGCGGGACTCTACGACCCCGACACCCGGACCTTCTACCTGGTCCGTGGCTTCTCGGGGGAGGGGGCCCGCCCCGTCATCTTCCACGAGCTGGTCCACGCCCTGGAGGACCAGTACTTCGATCTGCAGGCCGTGGAGCGGGAGTTTTCGGACGACTCCGACCGGATGATGGCCGCCCGGGCCGTGGTGGAGGGCTCGGCGGCGTACTACCAGCGGCGGTTCGAGGAGGCCCACCCCGCGGCCCGGCGGGCCATGGAGAGGGACGCCCTGAAGATGGTCCTGCGGCAGATGAAGATGCTGCTCGTGACCCCTCCCGCGCTGATCGCGGAATTCGGGATCTTCCCCTACTCCAACGCGCGCGCTTTCTTCGCGGCCGTGACCGGGGGGGATCCCGCGAAGGTCGAGGCGCTCTACCGCGAGCTGCCCGACTCCACGGAGCAGATCCTCCACCCGG
Source organism: Planctomycetota bacterium (assembly GCA_029932425.1). Taxonomy (GTDB): domain Bacteria; phylum Planctomycetota; class JAJSAM01; order JAJSAM01; family JAJSAM01; genus JAOZQC01. The sequence continues at coordinate 1,172 of JAOZQC010000476.1, forward strand.
AGAAGTACGGGCCGCGGGGCGACCGCCCCTTCCGGATCGACCTTCCCGATCCCGGCCCGGTCCTGCCCGAGGGCTGGAAGCCGCTCCGGGAGGACACCGTGGGCGAGCTGGGGATCGGGCTCCTCCTGAACGAGTTCGGGGGCGGGGCGGCGCCGTTCCGCCTCCTCCGGATCACGGACATGAGGTCCGAGTCCCTCCGCTTCCGGGGCTCGGTGAAGCGGGCCTCGGAGGGCTGGGACGGCGACCGGGCGATGGTGTTCGCGGGTCCCGGGGCCGGGACGGGGCTGATCTGGGCCAGCCGGTGGGACACCGAGCGGGACGCGCGGGAGTTCGCGGAAGCCTACCGGGAGGGCCTCCCCTACAAGTGGGAGAGCCTGAAGCTCGCGCCGCCCACCGCCCGCGTGGAGGTGCGCGGGGACCGCGTGCTCGTGGTGGAGGGCTTCCCCGCGGCCGCCGTGCCCGGCATCGCGGAGCGGGCCTGGAAGGCGCTCACCTTCACTCCCGATCCCCGGGATCCCGCGGATCGGCCGGCCCCGGAACGTCCGCTTCCGAAGGACCGCTGAGGACCGTTCCGCGCGGACCGGGAGTCGGGGGGCGGCGATCCTCGACGACCCCCGGGTTCCGCCCGCCGGGATCGCGGCGGGGAGGGGAGGGAACCGGCGCCGGCGGCTGCCCCTCGCCTCGTCCGCGGGTGCGTGTGGTCTCGATCGGCCGGCGTGGGCGACGGCCGGCCTCCCTGCTCGTGGCCGACCCGCGAAGGGCGGGCGCCTCGTCGCGCCGGTCCTCTCCGACGATCTCTCGCCGAAGACCGCCTGCGGCGGACCGCGGGTTCCGCGCTCCGAGGGAACCCCGCTTCCCCCACCGGTCCGGAGCCGTCGCCCGCACCCCCGATGAGGAAGGCGGGCCGGGGAGCGGCCGGGGTTCCCGGGGCGCAACCGTTCCTCGGAGGAGGGACGCGCGTTCCCGCGGGCGGGGCGGGTGGGAGGAGACTCCCGCCTCCGCAGGGTTCTTTCAGCCCACGTTCAGGGACATGAGGAACTCGGCGTTGGTCTGGGTGCGGAGGACCTTCTCGCGGAGGAGCTCCATGGCCTCCACCGGGGACATGTCGTTCAGGACCTTGCGGAGGACCCACACCCGCCGGAGCTCCTCGGGGTCGAGGAGCAGCTCCTCCTTGCGGGTGCCGGACCGGGTGACGTCGAAGGCGGGCCAGATCCGCCGGTCCGCCAGCTTGCGGTCCAGGTGGATCTCCATGTTGCCGGTGCCCTTGAACTCCTCGAAGATCACCTCGTCCATGCGCGAGCCGGTGTCGATGAGGGCGGTGGCCATGATGGTGAGCGAGCCGCCCTCCTCGATGTTCCGCGCCGCCCCGAAGAAGCGCTTCGGCTTCTGGAGCGCGTTGGCGTCCACGCCGCCGGAGAGGATCTTGCCCGAGTGGGGGACCTCCGTGTTGTAGGCCCGGCCGAGCCGGGTGATGGAGTCGAGGAGGATCACCACGTCCTTCCCGTACTCCACCATCCGGCGGGCCTTCTCGATCACCATCTCCGCGACCTGGACGTGCCGGGAGGCCGGCTCGTCGAAGGTGGAGGAGACCACCTCGCCGCGCACCGTGCGCTCCATGTCGGTCACCTCCTCGGGGCGCTCGTCGATGAGCAGCACGATGAGGTAGACCTTCGGGTAGTTCTTCATGATCGAGTTGGCGATCTTCTGGAGGATCACCGTCTTCCCCGCCCGCGGAGGGGAGACGATGAGACCGCGCTGCCCGAAGCCGATGGGGGTGATGAGGTCCATGATCCGCATCTCCACCCCCTCCGGCTCCGTCTCCAGGATGATCCGGCGGTCCGGATAGAGGGGAGTGAGATCGTCGAAGGTGGCCTTCTCGTTCAGGGCCTCCGGGTCCTCGAAGTTGATCGCTTCCACCCGCAGGAGGGCGAAGTAGCGCTCGTTCTCCTTGGGCGGCCGGATCTGCCCGGAAACCGTGTTCCCGGTCCGGAGACCGAAGCGCCGGATCTGGGACGGGGAGT
>JAOZQC010000477.1 GCA_029932425.1 Planctomycetota bacterium
CATCCCGGTTGTGGGCGCGGCGGAACGCCAGGCAGCGGCGGACGGCCGCCTTCACCTCCGGAGGGTAGTGGAAGAAGTCCACGTCGAGGAGGGCCTCCTCCAGGTCGCCGAGGATCGCGAGCGCCCGCCGGGGGTCCGCGGCACCGAAGCCGGCGAGAGGCAGCGGGGCGTAGAGGGCGTCCACGAGGGCCGGGTCGAGCCACCAGTCCCGGAAGCCGTACTCCCCGGCATGACGCCGGTAGAGCTCGGTTCCGGGATAGGGGGTCACGATCCCCAGGGGGCTGAAGACGTGCACATCCGGCGCCAGGCGCTCCATGTAGCGCAGGGTCGCCTCGAGATGGCGGACCTCCTCCCCGGGGAAACCGAGCATGAAGTTCGCGTAGACCGAAAGGCCCGCCTCCCGCGCGGCCCGCACCGCGCGGAGGCCGTGCTCCGGAAGGATGCCCTTGCCGATGCGCCGGAGGATCTCGGGGTCTCCGCTCTCGAGGCCGAAGACCACCGTGCGGCAGCCGGCCTCCCGGAGGGACCGGGCGATCGCCGCGTCGAAGCGGTCGGCGCGGGTCTGGCACCACCAGGGAGGCAGCGCGGGAAGGTCACGGCGGAAGGCGGCGAGCAGCGCGAAGAGGCGCCCCCGGTCCGCGGTGAAGGCGTCGTCGTGGAAGGTGATGGGGCGGCGGCCCTCGCGGGCGAGGTGAACGCGGACCTCCTCGACGACCCGCGCCGGGGAGTGCGCCCGCCGGCCGCGGCCCGTGACCCGGTTCGTGCAGAAGATGCAGGCGCCCCCGCAGCCCCGGGAGGCGAAGAGCGAGGACCCGAGGCCTCCCCTCCCCCGGGGAAGGTACCAGCTCCGCGGGAAGACGCCGGCGCCCCGGTACGGGGGGGGAAGCGTGTCCAGGTCCTCGACCCGGGGGCGGGGCGGGGTGCGGCGCACGGCATGCCCGTTCTCCCGGTAGGCGATCCCCCGGACGAGGTCGAGGCGCGGACGTTTCGAGGGATCACCGCCGATGCGGTCCGCGAGGTCGGAGATCGTCCGCTCGCCTTCCCCGAGGACGACGACGTGGAAGCCGCGCCGCAGGGGTTCCCCGGGGACCGCGGTGGCGTGGGCCCCGCCCGCGACGCGGAGCGCCGGGCTCTCGGGGATCGCCTCGAGCAGGCGGTAGGTGGAGAGGGCCGAGTCCGCGTAGAGGGTCACCCCGATGATCTGCGGCTCCCAGGTGGAGACCCAGCGGTGGAGCACCTCCTCCGCGGGGCCGAAGGGGGCCGTGGGATCGAACGCCCGGACCTCGTGGCCCCGCTCGAGGAGCGCCGCCGCGAGGTAGCGGAGCGAGACGGAGGGGGTTCGGTTCAGGTGGGGGTTGGGCGGGACGACCAGGAGGACCCGGCTCACGACCGCCCCGCGGTCGGGAACGTGGGCCGCGATCGGGGTTTCGCCCCCCGGCTCGGTGCGCACATTCTGATATGGTAGGGCCCGAAGGGGGGATCGGGCGACCCTTCCCGCGGGCGGGGGCGGGCGCGCGGGGGGCGGCGGGACTGTCGAGAGGAGGGCCCTGGAGCATGCAAGCGAGGGTGGCCTTGAGCATCCGGCCGGGGGCGGTGCTCCTGGAGTACGGGACGGGCGGCGCGGGGCGGATGCCTCTCCGGTACATCGTCGAGGGAGGGTCGCGGGGCATCCCTCCGGGAGTCGAGTCCGTGGAATGCGAGTTCACGGCCTCGCTTCCCGGGGAGGAGGCGGAGGGGATGGACGGCTCCCCCGTCAGCATCCGGCTCTCCGCGGGGCGCGGCCACGTCGTGCCCGGAGCGTCGATCACGGTGGTGATCGGCGAGGGGCCCCGGGCCCGGCGCCTTCAGGCGCGGACCACCGTCGTCGTGGGCGGCGCCCACGCCTCGTCGGGCCCCCGGGTGCTCACGATCTCGGGGCGGCTCCGGCGATACCGGGGCATCCTCCCGAAAGGCGGTTCCGGCGAGGCCTTCATGCCGCCCTACGTCCCCGTCTTCCCCTCCTCGGGGGGCGGGTAGCCGGCGGCCGATGCGCCCCACCCACGCGGCCGGGGGCCGGCGGGCGGGACGGGCCGATCCGGACGGGGAGAGACGGTGGTGACGGACGGGGACCGGGGGCGGGCGGCCGAGGGGGAAGCGCGGGACCGGATGCTCCGGCTTCTCGGCGGGTACTGGCACAGCCAGGCCCTCCACGCGGTGGCGAAGCTCGGGATCGCGGACCTCCTGGCCGGCGGCCCGCGACCGGTCTTTGAGCTCGCCGCCCGGTGCGGGGCCCACGAGGGTTCCCTCTACCGCCTCCTGCGGGCCCTGGCCTTCCTCGGGGTGTTCGAGGAGACCGCGGGGCGGCGTTTCGGGCCCACTCCCCTGTCCCGCCTGCTCCTCTCGGGGGTCGAGGGCTCGCTGCGGCCGGCGGCCGTCCTCGGGGGGGAGGCCTGCCACTGGCGCGCCTGGGAGGGGCTCCTGGAGGTGGTGCGGTCCGGGGACGGGTCCGCGTTCGAGCGCGCGCACGGCCGACCCCTCTTCGACCACCTGGGGAGCGACCCGGAAGCGGACGCCCTCTTCCGGGAGGTCTGGAGAGGCTTCCCCGAGGTCGACGCGGCGATCGCGGAGGCCTGGGACTTCCGGGAGGCCCGGGTCATCGTGGACATCGGCGGCGGCGACGGGGGGCTTCTCCGCGCGATCCTCCGCCGGGCTCCCGGCGCCCGCGGCATCGTCTTCGACCGCCCGGGGGAGGGGGACCCCGTCCGGGGCTCCCCGGGGGCCGGCGCGTTGTCGGCGAGGCTCACCCGTGCGGGCGGAGACTTCCGCGAGCCCGGCCTGCCGGCCGGGGACCTCTACCTGCTCCGCCACGTGCTGCACGACTGGGATGACGACCAGGCGGCGGCGATCCTCGAGAACTGCCGGTCCTCTCTCGAACCGGGCGGGAGCCTCCTGGTGATCGAGCACCTCCTGCCGGAGGGCCCCGTAGGGTCGCCGGCCGCCCTCCTCGACGTGACCATGATGGTCCTGACCGGCGGGCGGGAGCGGACGGAGGCCGAGTACCGCCGCCTTCTCCGCCGGGCCGGCTTCACCCCCGGGGAGGTCCACCCCACCCGCGCCGGGGTGAGCATCCTCTGCGCCATGAAACATCGCTGACCGGCAGAGATGTTTCAGAAAAGTGAAAAAGCCGTGCCTGTCACCGTTGT
>JAOZQC010000478.1 GCA_029932425.1 Planctomycetota bacterium
GCCGGAGCCCTCCCGCGCTCTCCTTCACGTTGGGCACCGCCCGGGAGGGGGTCGCCCCGTAGAACTCGTGGCGGGCCCGGGCCTCCCGGATCTTGCTCTCGATGAACTCCCCCCCCCGGGCGGCCAGGTACGGTCCCACCACCCGCTCCACGTACCGGCGGAAGAGGGCGCGGGAGCCCGCCACCAGGCGCCCCTCCAGGAGGGCGGTGGCCGTGGAGAGGTCCCTCTCCATCGCCTCCGCGGCGTCGGGGAGGGAGCGGACGGAGTGGCCGATCTCGAGGCCCACGTCCCAGAGGAAGGCGAGGAGCGGCCCCGCGAGGTCCGCGGCCCGCGCGGCGGCCCCCTCCGGGTGGAGCACCAGGAGGTCCACGTCGGATCGGGGGTTCAGCTCCCCCCGCCCGTAGCCTCCCAGGGCGAGGAGGGCCAGGCCCCGGCCCTCCGGCCCGGCGGCGCGATGGTACTCGAGGAGGAGGGCGTCCACCATCGCCCCCAGGTCCCGGGCCAGGGCCAGGCCGTCGCCGGCCACCTCCTCGAGGAGGAGCTCGCGCCGGGCGTGGAGGAGGAGGCGCACCTCCGCCACCAGGCGGGCGTCCTCCCGGTCGTAGGTCTCGAACGCGGTGCGGAGCTTCCGGCGGAAGGCCTCGGTCCCGGCCTCGTTCATGGCATCGCACGGAGGCCCGGAAGAGCGTCGCCCCCGGTTGGGACCCGGGCGGAGGCCGGGGCCCCGCCGGGCGCCCGCGGCGGGCCGGGCGCGGGACGCCTCCCCGGGATCGGAGCACCGGCGGGCGGCGGCGATCGGCGCCCGCCCCCCTCGCAGGCGCGGCGGGCTATCGCACGACCTCCGGCGTACCGCCCTCTTCCAGGCGGTAGAGGTGGTTCGCGGGGAGGTTCGTGAACACCTGGGTCTTCCCCCCGAACCACTTCACCTCGAGGCGGTCGATCACGTCGTTCTTCCCCACCCCCCAGTGCAGGCGGCGGTCGTGGGTGGCGATGAACCCCGCCGACCGGTGGTACTCGATCATCTGCCGGATCTTCCCTCCGCCCGCCGTCACCGTGGCCCGGGTGCCGATGGGGCTCAGGTAGCGCACCGTCCCATCCGGCCGCACGTGCTTCCGCACCAGGTCGAGCTGGAACCAGTTGCCCTCCCGGGGCAGGCGGTTCTCCAGGAGGAGCGGGGTGTCGTTGAGCCCCGCGATGTAGACGTCGATGTCCCCGTCGTCGTCGAAGTCCGCGCAGCAGATCGCCCGGCCCGTCTTGGGGATGTGCAGGCCCGGCCCCCCCACCTCGTCGGCCACGTTCCGGAAGTGCCAGTCCGGCGGGCCCTGGTTGTACCAGAGCGAGGGGACCTGCTTGTAGGTGACGCCCGCGGTGGCGTAGAACTTGTCGATCTCCATGTAGACGTGCCCGGCGGCGATGAAGATGTCCATCCAGCCGTCCAGGTTGAAGTCCTGGAACTTGGCTCCCCAGCACACCTTCAGGAAGTCCCCCTTCGCGAGCCCCACCCGTTCCGTCACGTCCTCGAAGAGCATGCGGTGACCGGGCCGCGTGATGTTGTGGTAGAGGGTGTTCGTGTCCTGCTCGAAGTTGGTGGTGAAGATGTCCGGGCGGCCGTCCTGGTCGTAGTCCACGGAGTCGTTGCCCATGCCGGCCTGCTTGCCCATGGCGTTGTTCATGCTCGTGCCGGACTCGTCCCCGATGTCGGTGAAGTGACCGGTTCCGTCGTTCTCCCACATGGTGTTGCGGCGGACGTCGTTCACCACGTAGAGATCGAGGTCCCCGTCGGAGTCGTAGTCGCAGGCCACGGAGGTGAAGGCGTACCGGGCCACCTGGCCCTTCAGCGCCGTCTCCGTCTCGTCCGTGAAGGTCCCGTCGCCGTTGTTCCGGTAGAACCGATCCAGCACCCCGGGGATCCCCTTGGGGCCCGCGTACACGTTCATCTCCCGCCACCGCGCGCCCCGCCCCACGCCCTTCCGGTCCCGGATGTAGGCGCCGATGTCGTTGTAGTTCGAGACGTAGAGGTCGAGGTCGCCGTCCCCGTCGGCGTCGAAGAAGCTCGCGCAGGTGGAGTAGTAGGACTCGTGCCCCGCCACCCCCGCCTTCTCCGTGACGTCCTCGAAGGTTCCGTCGCCCCGGTTGCGGTAGAGCTTGTTCGCGCCCCAGTTGCAGACGTAGATGTCGGGCCGGCCGTCGTTGTCGTAGTCCCCCACCCCCCCGCCGAACCCGTAGGACCGGTCCCCCACCCCGGCCTCGTCCGTGACGTCGGTGAAGTGCCAGTTCCCGTCGTTCCGCATGAGCCGGTTCCGGGCGTCGGGATGGGTGGTCTTGGAGACGACGTTGCCTTCCGCGTCGACGGAGTAGGTGTTCCCGTCCACCACGTAGATGTCCATGTCTCCGTCGCCGTCGTAGTCGAGGGTCAGCGCCCCTCCGCCCTTCGCCTCGACGATGAAGTCCTTCTGGGACTCCTTTCCGGTGTGGTTCTTGAAGGTGAATCCCGCGAAGGCGCTCCGGTCCACGAACCCCGTGACCCCGGGGGGGGGAGCCTCGGGCCGGGCGGCGGCCGGCGTCGCGGGCGGGGACGGCCCCGCCTTCTCCTCCTTCGGCCCGCACGCGGCGAGGACGAGGATCGCGAGGCCGCACCGGAAGGGGATCGAGAGCCGCATGGCCTCCTCCTCGGACGTGGACGCCCGGAGGGCGTCAGATATCGTAGTAGAGCGTGAACTCGTAGGGATGGGGGCGGCACCGCACGGGATCCACCTCGTTCTCCATCTTGTACCGGATCCAGGTCCGGATCACCTCTTCCGTGAACACGTCGCCGCGCAGGAGGAACTCGTGGTCCCCCTCGAGCGCCCGGAGCGCCGCCTCCAGGGAGCCCGGCGTCTGCGGGACGTTCTCGAGCTCCTCCGGGGGCAGGTCGTAGATGTCCTTGTCCAGGGGCTCCCCGGGGTGGATCCGGTTCTGGATCCCGTCCAGGGCGGCCATGAGGATGGCGCTGAAGGCGAGGTAGGGGTTGCACGAGGGGTCCGGGCACCGGAACTCGATCCGCTTCGCCGCGGGGCTCGCGGAGTACACCGGGATCCGGATCGAGGCCGAGCGGTTCCGGCTCGAGTAGGCGAGGCGCACGGGGGCCTCGAACCCCGGGACCAGCCGCTTGTAGGAGTTCGTGGTGGGGTTCGTGAAGGC
>JAOZQC010000047.1:0-3932 GCA_029932425.1 Planctomycetota bacterium
AGCTCCGCCAGCTCGAGGCTGATGGACCTCTCCCGCGAGCGCCGCTCCGTGAGGGATCGCCGCAGCCGGAAGATCCGGGACCGCTGGATGCCCGCGTAGATCACCAGGAGGAGGAGGACCACGCCCACCACGTCGAGGTAGCGAAGGGGGATCAGGCTCCTCTCGAGGTGGACGCCCGCGGCTTCCGGCAGGCGGGGGTCGAAGCGCAGGAGGAGCCCCATGACCAGCACCGCGATCGCGAGCCCGGCCACCAGCAGATACGACCAGTCCCTCCGGAGATCGCACCCGTCCTCGGACATCCGGAATCCTCGCTCGGCCCCGTGCGGATACGCTATCGGCACCGGAAGCGGGAGAGGTGAGCGGAATCGGGGGCGCCCGGGGAGGGAAACGGGCCGGTCAGCCCCGGCCCGCCTCGTGGATGGCGGCCGCCAGGCTCCCGTAGAACACCACGGGCAGCCAGGGCGCCACCGCGGGGTTCAGCACGGCCCGGGCCCCGAGGTCCTGGCAGAGCGTGTCCAGGACGAAGTAGGAGGCCGCGATCACGAGCGCGATGCCCACCCCCACGAAGAGGTTCCGCTCCCCCAGGCGGAAGATGAAGGGAAGCACGAGGAGGAGGAGGAGGACATTGCTCACGGGCCAGGTGATGAGGGAGTGCAGGGCCACCGTCTGCCGGGGGAAATCGGGATGGAGGCGGGCCAGGCGCGCCGCCTCGCTCAGCGAGAGCATCTTCCGCGCCTGCCGCGAGGCGCCCGCCGCCACCACCTCGAGCTCGGCGGGGGTGAGGTCCGTGGGGAGGGGCCGATCCCGGTCCACGGCCACGGGATTCTCCGGGTCCCCCTCCGGCGTCACGGGCAGGAAGAGGCCGCCCTCCGGATACCACCCCGGCCCCGCGGGACCCGCGTCCCGCCACGCCGCGGAGGGGATGTCGTAGCTCCCCCGGAGCTCCCCCGTCTCCGGGTCCTTGAAGCGGAGGACCACCACGCGCCGGATCGTCCGGCGGGCCGGAAGGTAGGTGTCGATGCGCCAGGAGTTGCCCGCCCCGTCGATGAGGAAGGGGATCCTCTCCACCTGGATGTCGAAGTTCCCCTTCGCCACCTGCTCGAGCCGGATCCGGGGGCCCGCCAGGCGGGGGACCCCCCACTCCTGGAGCACGAGCATCCCCGCGGAGATGCCCGCCGCCACGAGGAGGATCGGGAGCGTGATCCGGGCCGGGCTCCGGCCCGCGGTGATCATGGGGAGGTGCTCGTTCCCGCGGATCAGGCGGATCATGGCGATGGTGGCCGCGATCACGGTGGTGAAGGGCGCGAGCTGGATGACCAGGAACGGCAGGGAGACCACGTAGTACCGCGCCAGGACGCCGGCGGGGCTCAGGCCGTGGGCGTGGAGGACCTCCCGGGCCTCGAGGAGGGAGTCGATCATCGAGAAGACGTTGATGACCACGAAGATCCCGAGGACGAAGAGGAGCACCACGCCGTAGGTGGAGAGGAACAGTCGGGTGACGTATCGGTCGAGGATCTTCATCAGTGCCGGCACACCCGGAGAAGGAGCAGGACGCCCGCCGCGGCGAGGACCAGGCAGGGCAGGGACATGCCCAGCTCCGGCGAGACGACGCCCTCGTACACCAGGCTCTTCCCCACCTCCAGCAGGGGGTAGTACCCGAGGAAGGCGGTGGCCGCCCCCACCAGGCCCGCGCCCACGAAGGACCCCCGCCGGAAGAGGACGCCCACCGGCGTCCCCACGAGGGCGAACACCAGGCAGGCGAAGGCCAGGGAGAGCCGCCTCCAGTACTCCATGCGGAAGCGGACGATGTTCGCGCCCCTCGGGTTCCGGCCGAGAAGGGGATCCCGGGTGAAGCGGTAGCGCAGCTCGGCGTTCGTCATCTGGGACCGGTCCAGGAGCGTGCTCCCCGCCCCGAACAGCTCGGCCACCGACCGGACGATCACCTCCCGTTTCGCGTTCTTCACCCCCGTGAAGCTCCCCTGGGTCAGGCTCACGTCGAAGAACACGAACCGGAACTCGTCGGTCTGCTCGTTCCGCTGGATCACCGCCCGCCGGGCGCCGCCCCGGATCCGCTCCCCCTCCTCCGGCAGGAAGTCGAAGGAGACGTCCAGGAGCGCCCCGTCGTCCGCCACCTCCCGCCATTCCATGCGGAAGCGGTCGCTCCGGAACCGGTGCACCCGCTGTTCCTCCATGCTCGCGAGGAACCGGAGGAGATCGTCCTTGCGGACCCGCCGGGCGATCCGCTCCGACCGCGGGGCCACGGTCCCGTTCAGGGGGATGCAGAGACCGGTGAGCAGGAGCCCCAGCACCAGGGCGGGAGTGACCAGGTGCAGGGGATGGATCCCCGCCGTCCGCACGGCCAGGATCTCGTTGTCGGCGGAGAGCCGCCCGTAGGTGAGGAGCGTGCCCACGAGCAGGGCCAGGGGCATGGAGATCTTCAGGGCCCCGGGCAGGAGGTACGGAAGCCGGGCCAGGAGGATGGACAGGCTCACGTCGTGGAACCGTCCCACCGACTGCACCATCGCGCCCAGGAACACCACCCCCGTGATCACCACCAGCACGAGGAGGACGCTCCGGACGAGGCCCCGGAAGATGTAGCGCTGGATCCGCAAGACCCCCATGTTCCCCGGCCCCCGCACCGACTCAAGAGGAAAAGGGGCCGCCCGGGAGCGTCTCCCCCCGGGCCTTCTCCTCCCGCCCCGCACTCCGGCCGGAGGAGGGTGCGAAGCGCGGCCGCTCCGGTCCCGCGCCCCCCCGGTCCGGAGAAGCGCGAGGAGAGAAGGGGTTGGCCCCGAATTGAGACAGAGTTCTAATCTCCAGAACGTCGGGACGAGGGTTTCCGCCGTACCGCCGGGTGGCGGGGAGGGCAGGGCGGAAGACCGGAAACCTCCCCGGGAGAGACCTCCATGAGCCGCACCGCTCCCGAAAGACGGTTCTCCTCCCGCGCCCGCCGGTCCGGCCTGCTCCTCGCATCTCTCGTCCTCTTGGGTCTCGCCGGAAGCATCGCCCGGGCCGGAGATCTTCCCGGCGACGATCCGCAGTCGTGGGTGGCGTCGATCACCACCGACAGCCGGGTCTATCCCCGGGGCTCCAAGGTGGTGGTGAGCACCGAATGCAGGAGCGACTACTTCTGCCGGGGCATGGTGGCGGGATGCTCGGGGGCGAAGAAGGCGTGGGTGAACGGCGAGGAAGCCCCGAACGTGGGCGGGTCCTACTGCGATCACCTCTTCGACTTCAACCCCCACCCCAATCCCGTGGGCCCGATCCACTGGGTGAGAATCCCGGACGGCGTGGGTTCGGTGACGGTGGAGTTCCTGCTCGACGAGGATCTCACGAGCGAGTTCACCTCCGAGGTGGACGGCCGGGGCGTCACCCAGCTCACCGGCCCCTATGCCATCGTCAGCGTCCGCGCCTACCAGAGGTGGACCTCCCTCCGCTCCTTCGAGGTGACCGGGGGCCGGGTGACCGGGGGCCGGGTGGCCCTGACCCAGGAGACGGAGCTCCCCCGGGAAGCGGGCTTCGCCTTCCCGGGAGAGCGCTTGAAGGTGAGGTTGAAGGCCCTGGCGGGAGGCGATGCGAAGAAGCTGGTCCTTCGCACCACCGCCCCCCCGGGCAGCTTCATCGTTCCCGGGAGCGTGGATTCGGGAGGGCACGCCACCCGCAAGCGGGCGGAGTGGTCCTTCGCGGACGCGGGCGGGGCCGAGGTCTGGGGCGGCGGCCTCCTCGGCGGTACCGCTCCCGCCCCGGGAAGAGAGGGAAGGGGCCGGAGGGGGCACCCCGGTCCGAGCCGTGCGCCGGGCGCGCGGGCGACGGACCCGAGCCGCCACCGGGCGGGGGGCTTCCACCGGAGCGGGGGGCCCGCGGTCCCCGCCGGCCGGGCTCGGCGGGAGACCGCCGGAGAGGGCGGGGCGCGGCGAGGGGTCGACCCTTCC
>JAOZQC010000047.1:3942-11431 GCA_029932425.1 Planctomycetota bacterium
TCGTGGGGGGATGCGTGCACGTCCCGCCGCGGCGGGCGGCGGGGAGCCGCACCCCTCCGGTCGACGAGATCCGGCGGGGACCGCGCGCCCGAAGACGGAGGCGGGCCGGGGAGAACCCCCGCGCCGCCCGCAACCGGTTGCGTCCGGGGCCGGTGCCGCGGTAGGGTGTCCGGGTGGGCCCCCGCGGCGACTTCCGGCGGCTCCTCGGCTACCTCCGGCCCTACCGGGGCCGGGTGGCGGCGGCGCTCCTCCTCTCCTTCGGGACGGCGGGCTTCACCTGCCTCTCGCTCTCCACCCTGAAGCCCATCCTGAACACGCTCTTCACGGAGAGGGGCCTGGAGCGCCTCCAGGAGGGGACGCGCCGGATCGTGGGCGCGGTGAGCCCCCCCCTGGCGGAGCGGATCGTGGCCGTCGTCCTGCCCACGGCCTTCGCCGCCCTGGCCTCCCTCCTCCTCGCCGTGCTGCTCTTCACCGTGGCCAAGGGCATCCTCCGCTTCCTGAACGAGTACCTGGTGGGCACGGTGGCCGTGGCCGCGAGCCGCGACCTCACGAACGAGCTCTTCGCGAAGCTCGTCCGGCAGCCCGTCCTCTTCTTCGAGAGGGAGGGCGTGGGCACGGTGGCGGGCCGGTTCACGGCGGACGCCGACGAGGTGGTGCGGGGACTGAAGACGCTCACGGGGACGCTCTTCCGCGAGCCGCTCCAGTTCCTCTTCCTCCTCGCCCTCGCCCTGCTCATCTCCCCCCTCCTCACGGCCGCGGCCCTCGTCATCTTCCCCGTGATCGGCTTCCTGATCCGGAGGGTGGGGAAGGTGGCGGAGCGCACCGTGCACCGGGTGCTCACCCACCGGGGACGGCTCCTCTCCATCGTGCAGGAGGTGTTCTTCGGCATCCGGGCCGTCCAGGCCTTCCGGGCCGAGGACCGCGAGCGCCGCCGGTACCGCGACGAGAACGAGAGGCTCTTCCAGCGCTACCGCCGCCTGGTCCGCATCGAGGCCGTGGCCTCCCCGGCCATGGAGATCCTCGTGGTGCTCGGGGTGGGCGGCGCCCTCCTCCTCGGCGGGGCCATGGCCATCGAGGGGGACCTGGAGGTGGGATCCCTGGTGCTCTTCTACGCGGCGATCGGGGCGCTCTACGAGCCGGTGCGGAAGCTCGGCTCCGCCGTGCCCCGGCTCAAGGCCGGGCTGGCGGGGGCGCACCGGATCTTCCGCTACCTCGACCGCGAGCCGGAGGTGAGGGAGCGCGAGGGGGCCCGGGACCTCCCGCCCCTGGCCGGCGCCATCTCCCTGGAGGGCGTCCGCTTCACCTACGGCGGACGCGGCCCGGCCCTCTGCGGACTCTCCCTCACGATCCGGGCGGGAGAGACGCTGGCGATCGTGGGGCCCTCCGGCTCGGGCAAGACCACCCTCGCCGCCCTGCTCCTCCGGTTCTTCGATCCGGAGGAGGGCGCGGTGCGCTTCGACGGCGTGGACCTCCGGGAGGCCACGCTCGCCTCCATCCGGTCCCAGGTGGCCCTGGTGGCCCAGGAGACGGTCCTCATGGACGCCTCCATCCGGGACAACATCGCCTACGGCCGCCCGGACGCCACGGAGGCGGAGATCCGGCGCGCCGCCCGCCTCGCCCACGTGGAGGAGTTCGCGGAGCGCCTTCCCGAGGGCTACGACACGGTGATCGCGGAGCGGGGCGCCGCGCTCTCCGGGGGACAGCGGCAGAGAATCGCCATCGCCCGGGCCCTCCTCGCCGAGCCCCGGGTCCTGGTGCTGGACGAGGCCGTCTCCAACGTGGACGAGGAGAGCGCCCGGCTCATCCGCCGGGCCGTGGAGAGCACCGCGGAAGGACGCACCACGATCCACATCACGCACCGCGTGGACACGCTCGCCCGGGCGCCGCGCATCGCCGTGCTCCACCGCGGCCGCCTCGAGGCCTGCGGAACGCACGAGGAACTCCTCGCGGCCAGTCCCACCTACCGCGAGCTGGTGCAGGCGGCCGACGCGGAGAGGATCGGGACGCCGTGAACACCCGGGCCCGCATCCTGTTCCTCGCCGGCCCCCTGGCCGTCTCCCCGGGCAACGTGTTCGTCCTGGACCTCGCCCGGGCCCTCCGCCGCCGCGGGCACGAGGTCCTGGTGGTGGCCGGCGACGGTCCCCTCGCCCCGCGCTTCGCGAGGAACAGCCACCAGCTCGCGGTCCGGGACATCACGGGCCGGTTCGCCCGTGACCTCACGCGGCTCGGGGCGGTGCGCCGCGAGGTGCGAAGCCGCGCCCCCGACCTGATCCACGTCACGGAGGCGGGGCTGGCCCGTCTCGGCGCGCTGCTCGCCCGGGTGACCCGGCTGCCCTTCGTCCTCACCCTCCACCGTCCTCCCGGCAACCGGGGTCCCGGACTGCTCTCCCCCCCGGGGGCGGTGGCGGTGCCCGCGGCCGCCGTCCGGGAGGAGGTGGCGGGCCGGCGCCCGGCCTGGCGGGACCGCCTCCGGATCCTGCCGCCCGGGGCGGACCCCGCCCGCTTTCCCGCCTCCCCGGTCGCCCGGGAGGACCATTGCCCCGTGGTGGGCACGTGGACCTCGTTCGATCCCGGAGCCGGAGCCGGCGACCGCCTCGCGGCGGGGCGGCGGCACCTCGACGAGGGGCGGGAGCTGCACCTCCTCCTCGCGGGGCCCGGCGGCCCGGACCGTGCGCTCCACGGCGAGGTGAGGCGCCTGGGGCTCGGCCCGCACGTGACCATCACCGGCCTCCCCCCCGCCTTCGAGGCCGTCCTCGGGACCATCGACGTCTACGTGCAGCCGGACCGGGGGGAGGGTGCCGCCCTGGCCATCCTCAACGCCCTCGCCGCGGGCCGCCCCGTGGCGGCCACGGGCGTGGGGAGCACCTTCGGTCTCCTCGCGGAAGGGGAGACGGCGCTCCTCGTCCCCCGCCGCGATCCGGAGGCCATGGCCCGCGCGATCCGAAAGCTCCTCGACGATCGGGCGCGGGCGGAGAAGATGGGGGAGGCCGGGCGGAGGCTGGTGGCGGAGCGGTTCCCGGCGAGCGCCTCCGCCCGGGCCGCGGAGGAGATCTACCGCGACGTCCTGGGAGGGAAACGATGACGGAGAAGGATCGGGACCGGCTTCACGAGACGAGCGCCGTGGCCTGGTCCGCGGCCACGCTGGGCGAGGCGAACATCATCCGGGGGCTCCTGGAGAGCGGGGGAATCCCCGCCGTCATCGATGACGAGATCATCGTGGGAGTCCTCGACGGGATGGTCACCGGCAACAAGGGGATCCGCGTCGTGGTGCCCGCCGACCGCCTCTCCGAGGCCCGGCGGCTCATCGAGGAGGCGCATGAAGAGGGACTCGGACCTCTCGCGGAAGCCGGGGAGGAGGAGTAGCCGCCTTCCCGGTCTCCTTCTCTTCCTGGCGGTGGTCCTGCCCGCGGCGGGCCTCGCCTGGCTGGGGCTCTCCGCCTACGACGCGGAGGAGAGCCGGGAGCTGCTCCGCGAGCGACGGACCCTCGAGGCCGCGGCGCGCACGCTGGCGGACACCGCCGGGGACCTCCTTCACGACGCCTCCCTGGCCGCGGACTCCTGGGACTTCCGCGGACCTCTCCCCAGCCCTCTCCTGGCCGGGGTCTTCGTGCTGCGCTCCGACGGATCGATCCGCTATCCGGTGCTGCAGGCTCTCCCCGCCGCTCCTCCCCCGTCCGCCGGGGAGTCGGAGCGCGTCCGGGGGATCCTCTCCGCCGCCGACCGGAGCCTGGCGGAGTCCGGGGAGCCCTGGGGGGCGATCTCCCTCCTGGAGTCCGCGGGCGCCCGGGTCCGGCATCCGGACCTCGTGGCCCGGCTCACCCTCCGGGAGGCGGACCTCTACCTCCGGGCCGGCCGCGAGGACCGGGCCCGCACGCTGCTCCGGGACCTCGTGGAGGTCCTGCCCGCGGCCCGGGACGAGGAGGGGAAGCCCGTGGCGCCCTCCGCCCGGCTCCGCCTGATCGCCCTGGAGCGCCGGGCGGGACGGCCGGCCGCGGGGGACGTGCGGGCCCTGGGGCTCGCGCTCGCGGACGGGGCCTACGGCCTGGACCCGTCCGAGCGGGCCCGGCTCCTCGAGCGGCTCCGGGAGGTGGCCGGCGGCCGCCTCCCCCCGGAGGTGGAGCGGCGCCGGACCCTCGTGGACCTCCTCCACACCCTCGTGATCCCCGACGCGCTCGCCCACCTGGGGACCCTCGAGGCGGGGACCTGGCGTTACCTGTGGCGCGACGGGGAGGTGGCGGGTTACCGCCTCCTGGATCTCCCCGAGGGGAGGCATCTCCTGGGGTTCCGGCTGGACCGGGCCGCGTTCCGGGAGGGACTGGCCGCCGCCGCCCGGACCCTCGCCCGGGATTCGGGGGTCTTCGTCACCGCGGAGACGTCGCCTCCCCTGGCCGTCGGTTCCGACCCCGGGGCGGACGGGCCCTCCCTCGCCGGAAGCCTCCCGGAGCCGTTCCACTCCATCGGCGTCCGCCTCCGGCGCCCGCGACCGGAGGGCCTCCTCCTCCTCAAGGGACTTCACGTGGCCATGGTGCTGCTGCTGGCCGCGGCCCTCGCCGCCGGGCTCTTCCTGGGGGTCAGGGCGGTGCGACGGGAGGTGGCGGCGGCCAAGCTCAAGCAGGATTTCACGGACAGCGTCTCCCACGAGCTCCGGACGCCGCTCACCTCCATCCGCATGTACGCGGAGATGCTCGACGAGGAGGAGCTGCCGGAGGAGAAGCGCCGGGCCTACCTGGGGTTCCTCCGGCGGGAGGCGGAACGGCTCTCCGCCCTGGTCTCGGAGGTCCTCGACTTCGCGCGGCTGACCCGGGGGGAAGGGCCGGAGGCGAGGACGCCCGTGCCCCCCGCGGAACTCGCGGCCCGGGCCGTGGAACAGGTCCGCCCCGCCGTGGAGGCCGGCGGCTTCTCCGTGGAGGTCCGGGCCGATCCCACCCTGCCCCCGGTGCGCTGCGACCCCGAGGCCTCGGCCCGGGCGCTGGCCAACCTGCTCTCCAACGCGGTCGCCTACTCCGGCGAGGCCCGGGAGATCGAGGTCCGGGCGGAGGTCTCGGGGGGGCGCGTGCGGATCGGGGTCCGGGACCACGGGCCGGGGGTCCCCCCCGGGGAACGGGAGAGGATCTTCGCCCGGTACCACCGGGCCTCGCGGGACGCCCGGAGGACGCGGGGGGTGGGCCTGGGGCTCGCCCTGGCCCGGGAGATCGCCCGGGCCCAGGGCGGGGACGTCACCCTCGAGACCACGGGAGCGGACGGGAGCCTCTTCGTCCTCAGCCTGCCGGCGGCGGAGGAGGAGGGGGCATGAAGCACCGGCTCCTGGTGGTGGAGGACGAGGGGCCCATCCGGGAGGGGCTCGTGGACCGCTTCCGGCGCGAGGGCTTCGAAGCCACGGGGGTGGAGACGGGGGAGGCGGGGATGGAGGCCCTGGCCGGCGCCCGGTTCGACCTCGTGATCCTGGATCTCATGCTCCCCGGGCTCTCGGGCGAAGAGGCGCTCACCGCCCTCAGGGAGCGGGGCGACCGCACCCCGGTGCTCGTCCTCTCCGCCCGGGGCCGGGAGCTCGACCGGGTGCTGCTGCTCACCCTCGGGGCCGACGACTACGTGGTGAAACCGTTCAGCGTGCGGGAGCTGGTGGCCCGCGCCCGGGCGATCCTCCGGCGGACGGCGCCCCGCCTCCCCGGCCCGCAGATCCGCCTGGGCGGCGCCCGGATCGACCTCGAGGCGTACCGCATCGAGAAGGACGGCCGCTCCCATCCGCTCACCGCCACCGAGCGCGGCATGCTCGCCCTCCTCTGGCGGCACCGGGGGCGGCCCGTGTCCCGGGAGCGCTTCCTCCGGGAGGTCTGGGGATACGAGAGGATCCCCGAGACCCGGACCGTGGACTTCCACGTGGCCCGGCTCCGCAAGAAGATCGAGGACGAGCCGGAGCGGCCCCGGTACCTCCGGACGGTGCGGGGGGCGGGCTATCTCCTCGACCCGGAGGGCGGCCGGTGATCCGTCCCGCGGGCGAGGTCTGCGTGGTGGGCATCGTGGGGGGATCCGCCTCCGGGAAGACGACCCTGGCCGTGGCCCTCCTCGACCGGCTCGGACCGGGCCGGGCGGCGAGGCTCTCGGAGGATTCCTACTACCGCGACCTCTCCGCCCTGCCGCCCGGGGAGCGCTCCCGGCGGAACTTCGACCGGCCGGAGGCGATCGACTTCCCCCGCCTGGCCCGGGACCTGGCGGAGCTGAAGGCGGGACGGAGGGTGGTGCCCCCGCGGTACGACATGCGTTCCCACACCCGGAGGGGCACCGGCGTTCCCGTGGCCCCGGCCCCCGTGATCCTGGTCGACGGGATCCTCCTCCTGGCGGACCCGGAGACCGCGCGTCTCCTGGACCGGGTGGTTTTCGTGGAGCTCCCCGAACGGGAGCGCCTGGCCCGGCGCCTGGCCCGGGACGTGGCCCTGCGGGGGCGCACGGAGGAGGAGGTGCGGGAGCGCTGGGAGCGCCAGGTCCTGCCCATGCACGCCGCGTACGTGGCCCCCGCGCGCGCCCGGGCGGACCTGGTGGTGCCGGGGGACGGCTCCCCCGCCCGGAACGCGGAGAGGGTGGCGCGGGCCCTCGGCCTCGGCTGATCCCACAGCGCGGGCACGCCCGCAGCCGAACCGCGACGGGCACGCCCGCGCTGTCTTTCTTCGCCGGGGGAGGCGGATCCTCCCCCGCCGGCCGCGGTCCGCGGTCGCCACCTCCTCGCCGCACCGCGGCGGGCGCCTCCGGCGCCTGCTCCCGCAAGATCCGCGAGCCGCGCGAGGATTCCGAAGGTCGGTATTACAGAGGTCTCACACTCCCCTCACGATCCGGCGTCTACACTCGGGGAAACGTATCCGTACGTCCAAGGAGGTGAAGATGAAGAAGCTCGCCTGTCTCACGATGGTCTGCCTGCTCGTCGCCGCCGCGACCGCGCGGGCCCAGGAGGATCCCCGGCAGGTGCTCCGGCGGGGGGAGATGGCCCTGAAGCAGGGCAAGCTCGAGGAGGCTCTCGGGGCCTTTCGCAAGGCGTTCGAGATGGCGCCCGGCGACCCGGAGCTGGCCCCGAGGGCCCTGCTCTCCGGCGCCGTGTGCCTGGCGCGCCTCGGCAAGCTCGGGGAGGCGGAGGAATGGTGCCGCAAGGCCGCGCGCCTGCCGGACGTGCGCCCGGAGCTCGCGGAGAAGGCCCGCCGCATGGCCAAGGACATCCACGGCCGGGCGGAAGCGGGGCGCCGCGCCGACCAGGAGAGACGGATCCTGGCGAAGAAGCTCGAGGCCCTGGAACGGCACCTGAAGGAGAAGGGGCTCCGGGGAGAGGAGCTGGAGCGCGCCTTCCGCGAGGGCAAGCGGGAGATCGTCGAGGCCCTGGAGAAGGAGCGCAGGAGGCGCGAGGCGGCCCACGGCCCGAAGCCGCCGGAGGAGCACGGGATGCCCCCGGAGAGGGTCAGGGAGCGGTTCGTGCCCCCGGAGGAGATCGAGGCCCGTCGGCGGGAGC
>JAOZQC010000047.1:11441-12123 GCA_029932425.1 Planctomycetota bacterium
TGGCTGCGCGCGGAGGCCGAGGAGCGGGGCCGGGAGAACGAGGAGCTCGAGCGGCGCCTCCACGAGATCGAGGGCGCCATGCGGGAGCTGGAGCGCGGGGAGGCCGAGTGGGCCCGCGCGCGCCGGGAGGACATGGAGGCCGCCCGCCGCGAGTTCATCCACCTGGCCGAGAAGCTCGGCATCCCCGGAGACGAGGCGGAACGCTTCCTCGACGCCCGGATGCGCGGCCGCCACCGCCCCCCGGAGGCCGACCTGGAGCGCGTCATCTTCGGCCTGAAGGAGGAGAACGAGCGCCTGCGGATGCACGTGGAGAAACTCACGGACTTCGTCCGAAGGCTGGAAGAGCGCCTGGAGAAGCTGGAGAGGGCGTTCCGCCCCCACCACCGCTGACGAAGGTTACCTGCGGAGGCGGGAGCGACGTGTAACCTTCCTGCTCCCGCCTCCCCGGTTCCCCGGGAGAGGCCTCCGCCCGGGCCGGATGTTGGATCCATCAAACACCGTTTTCCCACGTGGGAGTGGGCCGAGCCCGGGAGCGGTTCCCTCCGCGCGCGGACTTGCCGGGTTCCCAGCGGAGACGGGGGCTGCTCGTACCTCCCACGCTTCCGGTTCTCCGCACCACGGGAAGGGGTTTGAGCCGGGCTGCCTTTTGGGAACACCGAATACCGTCTTCCCCCGTGAACGC
>JAOZQC010000048.1:0-752 GCA_029932425.1 Planctomycetota bacterium
CAGCGCCTCCCCCGCCCGGCGCGCGCCCCGGGCGGAGAGGTGGCAGTTGTCGGAGAAGACCCGCCCGGGATCCTCGCCGTCGAAGAGCTCGCGGTACCCGGGGCTGCCGGGAGGGAGCTCGTCCAGGTACCGGTCCAGGTCCCGCTTCCACCGGACGAGCCTCCGGAGGTGCTCCCGCACCTCCGGGAGCTCGGCGTACCGGTCCGCCCGCGCCCCTCCGAAGATGACCGCGGGCCGGCCTTCCCAGACTCCCTTCTCCCCCGTGAGGTCCGCGCCCGGCCCCGCGGGGGCGTAGGGCAGGAGCTGCCCGTAGGGGGCCGCGATCCGGTCCACCCCCATCCGCTCCGCGGCCCGGATCATCGCGGAGAGCTCCCGGATCGTGACGTCCGCCTGGTCCGGACAGCGCACGAAGACGGCCGGCGGGCCTCCCGCCGCCCCGATCTCCGCCACCGCCCGCCGGAACTCGTCGAGGCTCACCCGGCGGCACCGGTCCGGGCGCCTCGCCACGGCCCGGGCCCCCCGCTCGCAGAGCTGGAACACCCGGAACCACCGGAGCTTCTCCGCCAGGCGCGCGGCCCCTCCCCCCGGGGGCGCCTGCTCCCGGTCCGGGACCTCGCGCATCTTCACGTCGTTGGCGCCGAACCAGGCGATCACCACGTCGGGGCGGAGACGGCGCACCCGCCGGTAGAAGCGCAGGCCCTGCAGCGAACTCCAGCCCGTTGCCAAGCTGCGCACTCATTTGGGTGTTGTTT
>JAOZQC010000048.1:762-12054 GCA_029932425.1 Planctomycetota bacterium
CCTGCAGCGAGCTCCATCCCGGCACCGCCCCGTTGATGACCCGGACCGGCCGTCCCCGGAGGTCGGCCCGGGAGCGGAGCCGGGCCGCGAGCCGCGCGGGCCAGGTCTCCCCGTCCGCGAGCCCGATCCCGAAGGTGATGGAATCGCCGAGGCAGAGCACCCGCACCTCCCCGGGGGCCTTGCGCTCCGGGATCTCCTCCCCCCGGATCCCGAGGGCGTTCGTGTGCACCCGGGGAAAGCCGAGGTCGGGCACGTCGATCACCGTGGAGGGGTGGAGCTTCCAGAGCAGCGCCGGATCCGGCTCGTAGATCCGCGGCTCGGAGAGCTCGTGGAAGGGCTCCCGGTCCGCGTAGTCGGACCGGGGGTCGTAGGTGAAGCCCCCGATCCGGAGCCCCGCCTCGAGGAGGGCGAGGAAGAGGATCGGCGACACCACGAGGGTGAGCAGCCGGAGGTGAAGAGAAGGCCGGGCCATGATCGTGCGCGGGAACCGCCGCAAAGCCTACCCGATGGGGGGAGCCGGACCCCCCAAGGAAGAAACCGGACCGGTCGGATCCGCATTGGTGACCACTTTCCGAACCGGTAGTATGTGTCGGTTCGGGGACGGGTTTCCGGCGGCGCGCGGATCGCCCCGTGTAATGGGGGGGACACGGGGCGCGAGTCCACCGGGGCACGATCCTTGCTGGAGCGTTGCCGATATCGGCGGGTAGGGCAGGATCCCGGCGGAAAGGAAGGTGGACATGACAAGGCAGGGGTGGTTCGGATTCATATGCTTTCTCTCCCTCTTCTTCTTCGCGGCCGCGGTGACGGCGGGCGACAAGCCCCCTCCGAAGCCGAAACCGAAGCCCCCGGTGAAGAAGCCCGCGCCTGACCAGACCCTGGTCCGTATGAAGCGGCGCCTCCAGAAGGTCGACCGGCTGCCCCACGCGGCGGAGGTCCGGGCCATGTTCGCCTCTCTGAAGAAGAAGGTGGAGAACGAGGAGGAGGCGGCCGACAAGGAACCACCCGCCGGCTTCACCTCGGGGAAGCGCGCGATGCCCCTTCCCACGAAGGTGCGCCAGATGCAGGAGACGCTGGAGACGAAGTCCCTGCGGGCCTGGGCGAAGCGGTTCGATCCCCGCCAGCCCCACCCGGCGACGAACACGCCGGCCCCCTCCGCGGGTCCCGGCATCGTGTTCAAGGCGCCTTACTCCGACTGGGGTCGCAACCTGAACATCGACAGCGGGTGTCTCGCCCGATCCGACGGCAATTCGCAGGTCGGGACGATCTACGCGGATGCTCTCTCCTCATCCACGGGGAGCTACCGGCGGGGAGAGTGCTACACCTGGATGGAGCAGGCCTTCACGGCTCCCCGCTCCGGCAAGATGACGGTGAAGATCCTCTATCAGAACGTGCAGTGCTTCGTGACCTGCATCCAGCTTCTCGACTACTGCAACCAGAGCAACAGCTCTCTCTGGGGGTTCATCTGCCAGCCGCGGACGGACAACTGGCAGGAGCATCGCGTGGAGCTCGTGAAGGTACCCGTCCCCGTCGCCCTCGAGAAGTACTTTGACAACCGGACCCTCACCCTCCCCACGGTGGACGTGCAGAAGGGGGAGGCCCTTCTCCTGGGCGCCGGGATCCGCCAGTACGACCGATCCCGGTACGGCGGGGCCTCGACCGGCTCCTGCATGGCCCGGGTCTGGAGAATCGTGGTGACGATCCAATAGGGCGGGTGCCCGTCACGCCGCGGGGAGTCCGGGCCGGTACCCGGGCTCCCCGCCCGGCGCGCGGGCGATGAGCGGCGAGGGCCGAACACCCGGAGGGCCGCCCCCCGGAAGCGGAGCGCGGCCCGTTCCGGGAGATCCGTCCCCGAATCGACTTTCCGGGGGCCCGGTCTCGCCGCGCGCCCCGCGCGCGGAATCCGGCCCGTCCCGGCGAGGACGGGAGCCGGCACGTTCTCCGGACCCGCTCCCGCCCTCCGCTTGACGGACGGGGACGGGTGTGCCATGTTCCTGGGGACTTCCCCGCGCCGGGGAAAAGCGAGTCCACGGAGAACGTCCCCGCATGAGAAGGATCACCACCGTCCCGCCCGCCGCACTTCCCTTCCCGGCGGCGGGTGGCCGGTGTCCTCGCCGCCCCCGCCGCGGTAGGGAGGGGATGGGCGGGGGCCGGCCGGCGGTTCCCGGGGGCGCGGAGCGCGAGGCTCCGGCCCCGGTGATCCGGCTCCCGGCGAGGGAGGCGGGACCGGAGACCTCGGAGGTCGGGTTCCTCTCCACGGCGCTCGACCGGGGCCCCCCCGCGGCGGCGGGGCGCGCCGCCTTTCCTCGGGCGGGAGGAGACCGGGGCCACCTCCCCGCGGCGGGCGGCCGAATCACCCTCCGGGACGGCCTCGCACGCGCCTCGCCTCCGGACTCCCGGTGCCCCGCCGATCCGCGCCCCCGGCCCCGGATCCCCGTTCCCCATGCCGCGCGCCTCGCGGGGAGGAGCGAGATGCCGGAGGTGCTCCCTCCCGCCGCGAACCGCGCCGCCGGGCCCCGGCCCCCGGGCGGCACCCCCTGACCCATGGAGACGCTCCCCGCCCGCATCCTGTCCGCCCTCCGCCAGTCGGCCAGGACCCTGGCCGCGGCCCCGCCCGGGGATCGCGAGGAGCACCGGCGCCGGCGGGCGAAGCTCCGGGAGTCCCTGGCCGACCTCTCCTGGAACGGGGACCTGGTGCAAGCCCTCCGCGAGCACCTCTTTCACGTGGGGACCCGGCTGGAGAAGCTCCTGGGGGAGGCGGTCACCGGCCCCACCGCCGCCCTCGAGATCGAGGAGCTCCGGGGCGACCTGAGCTGGATCCCCCTGGTCCTCCCCGAGGGAGCCCTCGACGAGGTGCTCACCGCCCTCGCCGCCGAGCTGGGATCCATCCACGTCACCGCCGAGGAGCTGGCCCCGGAGGACGGGGGCCGGCTCCTGGACGCCGCCCGCGCGGAGCGGGACCGGATCGAGGAGATCCGGCGCGAGCGGCTCCGCCGCCGGGCGGAGAGGATCCTGGCCGGGGACGCCGACCTCGTCGGGGACCTCTGGCCCGCCTGGCTCGCGGCCCGCGACCACGGCACCCCGGAGATCCGGGCCCGGCTGGAGGCGGAGATGAAGCGCCGGGTGGAGGACCTGGACCTCCCGGAGGCCGCCGACGCGCTCGCCCGGTTCGCCGCGGAAGCGGAAGACCATTCCCTCGACGTCATGGCCTCTCTCCCGGAGCGCACACCGGAGGCGGCGGTGGAGGCCCTCCGCACCGAGGGCCGGCGTCTGGACCGCCTCCGCGCCCTGCTCCGGAGAGTGCAGAGGGCGGCGGCGGCCCGGAAGCGGGATCACCCGGAGGCGGCGCGGGAACTCGCGAGATGGGACCGGCGCCTGCGCCGGGCGGGTCGCCGCGTCCGGCGGGAATCCCAGGAGGTGGGGCTCCAGGGGCGCCTCGTCTCGATCTTCGGGGCGCGGTTCGCCGCCTTCTTCGACGGCCTGATCCTCTGGCTCATCCTGGCCTTCCTGGGGATCCTGGTGGTGGAGGCGGTGATCCCCTCCCCCATCCCCCCCGATAACGCCACGCCGGTGGAGGTGGCCCGCGCCGCGCGCTGGGCGACATGGCACCACGTCATCATCTGGGCCGACACCTCGATCTGCCTGGTCTTCCTCCTCGAGTTCTTCGGGAAGCTGGCCCTGGTGCGGGGACGCCTCTCCTGGGCCGCCCGGCACTTCCTCGTCGACCTCGTCCCCTCGATCCCCTTCGGCCTCTTCACCTACCACGCCCTGAACCTCCTGCGGGCGGGCCGGGCGGTGCGCCTCATCCGCTTCGTCCGGGCCGCGCGGCCGGTGATCCGGTTCTTCCGGTTCTTCGGGTTCCTGCAACGGGGGATGGACGGCCTCGTGCGGCTCCACGGATCGTTGCTCAACCGGAACATCGTCCTCTTCGAGCCGGCCCGCCTGGAACGGGAGCCTTCCCCGCGCGCCGAGATCACGATGCGCGTGCGCCGCCTGCGGGCGCTGGCCCGGAAAGCGTGGCGCCGGGCGGCCCGCCGCATGGGAGCCCGGGAAAAATCCGCCTGCCTCCGGGACTTCCTCTCCCGCTTCCCACCCGCGGAGCGCCTCCTCGCCCTCCCCGTGGAGGCCCGGATCGCGGGAGAGGCGGGCGATGACGCCCTGCGCGCGGAGGACGCCATTGCCGCCCTCACCGGCCTCGACCCGGGCACCGTGGAGGCCGAGCTCGGTCTCGCCGACGCCGAGCGCCTGGCCCGCACGCTCCGGCGGCTCGACGTCCCCCTCCTTCGCCTCCTCCCCGGCCTCCGGCCCATGATCCGGGCGGTGAGGGAGAGGGGCCGCGGGGGGGGAAGCGACACCGCCGAAACCGCGCTGGAGGAGGTGGCGGCGGCGGGGAAGGCCCTGGGCCGCTCCCTGGAGCGCCTGCTGGCGAAGATCCACTGGGTCACGGACCTCTCCGGGGTCGTGACGGGCCCCCGGTTCCTCGATCGGCTGGGCACGGCGATGGCCCAGGCCACGGCCCGGCCCGCGAAGCGCCTGCTCCTCTTCGGCCTGGGCTTCCTGGTGGGCAAGCTCTTCGTGGAGTTCCTCGGTCTCACCGCTCTGCAGGGGATCGCGGACTGGCTGGAGCGGGTGCTCGGACTCCCCTTCATCATCCTCGGAGCGGGCTGCCTGGTGGTCCTCGTGCTGGGGGTGTGGCTGCGGCGGATCGCGGGGGAGGCCACGGACTTCTACGCCCGGACCGCGGAGGCCCAGTACCTGAACCTCCTCAAGTCCGCCAAGCTGGATCGCCTCGACGACGACCTGGAGATGCTCTGGGAGCGATCCCTCCGGCCGGAGGCCATCGTGCGGGAGCTTTCCGCCGAGGGGCCGGAGGCCCTCCGCGAGCGATTCGAGAAGGGACCGGGGCCGGGGGGCGTCCGGATGCTCGAGGACCGGATCCTCCAGCTCTACCGGGACTACCTCGACGGGGCGATGTTCCACCCGAGCGACACGAAGCTCGCGAACCAGCTCCTCGGCAACCTCTCCCTGGAGAACATCCGCACCGAGCGGCTGCGGATCCCCCGCAAGGAGCGGCGGCGCCTGGACGCCCTGGACCTGGACCGGGCGCACTCCGCGTTCCGGGGACCGTACCTGTGGTTCCAGTCGATCAACCACTCCGTGGCCCAGTGGACGGCCCGGCTCATCGTGGAGTACAACCGGACGGCGATCCCGCGGGCGGAGAGGGCGAGCTGGCCCGCGGAGCGGGTCCGGGAGTTCGAGGAGTGGCTCGACCGGAAGATCCGGGGGGAACGGATCGAGCCCCGGCGGGACTCCTCCCCGGAGGAGTTCGTTACCACGGACTTCACCGCCCTCCACTTCCTCTCCGCGGAGGAGCGGCGGGACCGGGCGGTGGCGGATCGCTTCGGAGAACGGACGCTGCAGGCGGTGCGCGCGGACCGGCGCGCCATGATCCGGACGATCTTCGGCACCTACCCCTTCCACCGCCTCCCCCGGGCGGACCGCACCGTGAACCCCTTCCTCCTGTACACGCGCTACCTCGCCGGGGGCAGGGTCCTCCTCCTGCCCTTCTACCTGGCCGGGCTCCTGCTCCGGCTCCTCGGCTGGTTCATCCGGCGGATCCGCGCCACCCTGCGCGAGGTCTTCCACCCCACGGTGATCGAGAAGGACGAGCGCGAGACCTGGGCCGGGTTCGACGTCGCGGTGCGGAAGATCAACCGGATGCGGAAACCCCAGTTCATGGAATGCGTCCGGCTCCGGGCGACGTTCGACCCCGAGTACCTGGGCCTGGCGCTGCTCCCGGAATCGGAGTCGGGGCTGGAAGGGCGAACCTACCGGGAGGACCTGGAGCGCATCGGGGCCACCCGCACGGAGTGGGATCCCCTGAGGGAGATCCGCGAGGAACGGGTCTCCGCCCTCCACGAGTTCTCGGAGCTCGTGGAGGCCGCGGGAGGACCGGAGCGCTTCGTGGAGAAGCTGCGGGGCGCGGGAGAGACCCGGCCCTGGCGCGAGGCCTACCGGGCGGCGGCCGTCGCCTACCTCATCGACTACCAGGACGTTCGGACCCTCCACTCCCTCGAGGTGCGGGCGGAGCGGCTCCTCCGGGAGGCGGTCGACAGGAGGGGGAGGGTCCCGGGGACCGGGGTCTGCCGCCGGCTCCTCCGCCTCCTGGTGCCCGCCCGGGGGCTTCGCGACTCCTTCGACCGGTTTCTCGCCCGCTACGGTCCCCGCGATCTCTCCCGGCGGGAGCGGAGATGGGCCTGGCGGGCGGTGCGCGCGGACCACGGGGGGTTGAAACGGCGGATCCGGCTGGGCACGGCCCTCGATCCCGGGGCGGACCCGGCGGGCGAGGCCCTCGTGATCCTGGGGCGCGTGGCCCGGCATCCCGAGTCCTGGAGCGACCAGCTCCTGGCGCTCCGGACGGTGCAGACGCTCTCCGTGATCGACGTCCGGAACTACCGGACCCTGGTGTGGGACCTCGGGGGATACGGAGAGGGGTGAGCGCCCGCCGCGGGAGCCCCGCGGACCGACGCCCCGCCCGCGCGAAGGCCGGCCGAAAGCGTGCGCCCTCGGGCGCGCGGCACGGTACCATGAACCGGACGCCGTCGACCCGGAGGCTCTCATGTCCACCGCCGAGAAGGGCGACCCCGCGGAGCGCTGCCCCTTCGATCCCGAGGTGATCCGCGCCCGAGACTGCCCCTACACCGAGGAGTGTCCGTGGTACGTCGCGGAGGACCCGGACGATCCGAGCCGGTGCTTCTGCGCGGTGGGAGAGACGCCGGAGATGCACCTCCGCAAGCAGCTCGTCAGGAACCTCCCGAAGGAGTAGCGCCCATGCCCATCAAGCGCTGCCCCGAATGCAAGGCCGAGCTCGAGGTCCCCGCCGTGGTGCCCGGGGGAGTGGCGGCCTGTCCCTACTGCGGTGCGGAGTTCCCCGTGAAGGCCGCGGCCCGCCCGGCCCGGGCCCGCGCCCGCCCGGGGTCGAAACGGGCCCCGCCGCGGCGGCGCCGCGACGAGCGCTACCGGGAGGAAGAGGAGGAGTACGGGGGGGGGCGGGGCTACCGGAGGCGCACCGATCCCCTGCCCATCATCCTCGTGGTGGGGTTCCTCGTGGTGGCTCTGGGGGTGGTGGGGTACATCTTCCTGAAGAAGCAGCGCGAGGAGGCGGAGAACCGATCCACCGTGGAGAGCGCGGTCCTCGCCGAGCCGCCCGCCACGATCGAGTTCCGCCGCCTGCCGGACCACCCCGAGGGCGAGGCCATCGAGATGCCCTGCATCTTCAACGTGGGCGACCTCGTCACCGTCCAGCAGTGCGACTTCTCGGGGAGCGTCTCCTACTACGCCCCGGGCAACGTGGAGGGCAAGGAGGTCTACGACTACGTTTGCACGGCGAAGATGAAGGAGCGGCAGGGGGAGAAGGTCGTGGCCGTGGAGGACGGGCGTTCCACCCACGAGGCGCGTTTCGACATCCTGAGCTACTACGGCCTGGGGGCCACCACCGTCACCGGGGGGCTCCGGATCGAGGCGAGGTTCCAGGTGGACCGCTGGGGCGACCTCGTCCCCGGCACCTTCGCCCAGACCTCCGGACGGTCGCTCACGCCCGTCCCCGAGTACCTGGGCGACCGGGGTTTCCGGGTGCTCCCCCGCCGGAAGGTCCGCCGGTGGGAGACATGGGGCACGGACACGCTCCCGGACCCGATCTCGTCCCACCTCACCATCGAGGGCCGGACCTTCGATGCCCTGTTCCCGGACAAGAACCGCGTGGGCGGGTGGCGCATCGAGGGCGGCCGGGCGGTGAAGCTCTCCGACGGATCCTGGGACCGCAGCGCGATCTACGAGCTGAAGCTCTTCGCCGTGGAGAACCACGGCTGGCGGCCGTTCACCTTCCGGGGGCAGCCCGCCCAGATCTCCGGCTCCCGGTACTGGAAGGGTCACGCCTCCTACCTGCTCTACAAGAAGCTCCTGGTGATGCTGGACCCCCTCCAGATGCATATCCAGATCAAGGTGAAGACGGGCGACGCCATCCACAAGTGGAGCGGCCAGGCCACCTGGCGCTACAAGATCTTCAAGGACCCCTGAGAATCTGGGGTACGGCCCCATGCCCTGCAAATCTGGGGTACGGCCCCAGAGCGCGGAAAGTTTGGGCCTGACCCCATTGCGTGCAAGTCCGGGGTCAGGCCTGTCCCCTTTGACGGCGGGCCGCCGCTGGGTTACTTCTCCAGCTTCGCGGGCTTCTCCGTGGGGGCGCCGGGCCCCGGGGTCACCGCCTTCGGGACGCGGACGGGAACCGTGGCCCGGCGGAGGAAGAGGAGGGCGAAGCAGGTGTTGAGAAGCCGGTGCTCGCCACGACCGGGCCACCAGCCCGCCGCAGCCTGCCGCGAGAGGAGGTACTCGGCGCCTTCCCGGTACCACTCGTGGTCCCCGAGAAAGCGCACGTCGGCCAGCACCCCCGCCCGCTCCAGCCCGAACAGGTAGTAGTAGTGCCAGCCGAGTCCGCCGCCGGGATTCGTGTCCACCGCGAAGTGGACGTTCAGCCACGCGAGCCCGTCCTTGATGCCCCGCTCCAGGCGCGGCCCGATGGTCTTCGGGTAGCCGGACCAGTCGAGGAGCTCGGAGCGGCAGATGGCGAGGGAGGAAACCCCGGCGGTGGTCATGGAACCCGTGGCCGGGCGTCCCGGCACGTACCCCCATCCCCGGGCCCGGTCGTAGACGGTGGAGAGATAGCGCTCCGCGTATCCCTCGCCCTGGTCCAGGTGCACGATCCGCCGCACCCGCGGTCCGTCCGCCACCTGCGCGTCGAGGAGGTACTTCGCGGCGCGGAGGAAGACGTCCCGGGAGAGACGGATGCCGCAACGCCGGGCCGCCGCCAGACCCAGCAGCGCGTACTGCGTGTTCGAATGGTCCACTCCTCCGCCCGGGTACCGCCAGGCCGTCTTCGTCTGGACCCCCGCCAGCCACCGGGCGAGGGCCGCCATCCAGGAGTAGTCCGCCTTCGGGAGATGGACGCGGCGGATCGTGCGCGGCCGCCCGTATCGCTCGTCGACGCGGATCTTCTCGCTGCGCTCCACGGAGTACTCCTCCAGCGCCATCATGAGGAGGGCCACGGAGTAGGTCTTGAGTCGCCCCGACTTCTGATCGCGGTACTTCCGGTAGAGGAATCTCCGGGCCTTCTTCACCGCCGCCGACTTCCGGGGGTAGTCGCACTTCAGCACCGTGAGCAGGGAGAGGGCGGTCATCCCCATGGGGTAGCGGTTCTCGTAGCCGGGCCAGGAACCGTCGTCCCGCTGCCGGGAGAGCACCCAGAGGAGCCCGTTGTCGATGGCCTGGTTCACGCGCTCCTTGAAGGCCAGATCCCGGGCCAGCTTGTCCTCCCGGGGCCCGGCCCCCGCGGGCAGGGAAGCCAGGCCGACGGCCAGGCCGACGAGGATGGCGGTCCGTTTCATGCGTTCCCTCGGGGATGAAGCCCCGACCGGTTCCGGCGGTTTCTCCTCCATCATAACCGCCCGGGGAACCCCGGACCGGAGGTCTCCCGCCCTCTCCGCTCAGAAACTGGGCAATCCGCGCCGGGTGCCGTAATCAAGAGGCGATGGGTGCGGCGAACGACAAGCTCACGGTGAAGGGCGCGCGGGAGCACAACCTGCGCGACGTCTACCTCGAGATCCCGAAGCGGAGCCTCACCGTGTTCTGCGGCGTTTCCGGGTCGGGCAAGTCCTCCCTGGCCTTCGACACCATCTACGCCGAGGGACAGAGGCGGTACGTGGAGTCCCTCTCCGCCTACGCCCGCCAGTTCCTGGGCCAGATGGAGAAGCCCCGCTACGACTGGATCCGGGGGCTCTGCCCCACCATCTCCATCGAGCAGAAGGCCGCCTCCCGGAACCCCCGCTCCACGGTGGGCACCATCACGGAGATCTACGACTACCTCCGGCTCCTCTGGGCCCGGGCGGGCGAGCAGCGCTGCCACGAGTGCGGCGGGCCGGTGGAGGCGGGGACGCCGGACACCATCGTCCGGGACATCCTCCGCTCCCCGGAAGGGCGCCGGTTCCTCCTGCTCGCCCCCCTGATCCAAAACCGCAAGGGGGAGCACCGGGAGGTCTTCGAGGCCGCGCGGGCCCAGGGCTTCGTGCGGATCCGCGTGGACGGGGCTCTCCACGATCTCTCGGACCCGCCCTCCCTGAAGAAGCACGTGAAGCACGACCTCGAGGTGGTGGTGGACCGGCTCGCGGTCCGCCGCGACGCCCGGTCCCGCCTCCAGGACAGCGTGGAGGCGGCCCTGCACGTGGGGCGGGGACGGATCCTCGTCTCCTGGCTCGACGGGGAGGAGCGGGCCTACAGCGACCGGCGCGTCTGCAATCGGTGCGGCATCGCGTTCCCCGAGCTCCAGCCCCAGATCTTCTCCTTCAACAGTCCCCTCGGCATGTGCCCCGAGTGCAACGGGATCGGGACGATCCTCGACATCGACCCGAAGAAGCTCGTTCCCGACGACCGGCTCTCCATCCGGGAGGGTGCGGTCGTCCCCTGGCGGGGCCGATGGGACGAGAAGGCGGGGACCTGGGGGTCGAAGGTGAGCCGGGCCCTCTGCGAGGAGTTCGGCATCGACGTGGACCGGCCGTTCCGGCGACTCCCCAAGCGGGCGCGGGAGATCATCTTCTGGGGCACGGGGGGAAGGACGTTCCGGGTGCCGATGGAGGGCCGGAAACTGAACGGCACCTACCGGACGGCCTACGAGGGGCTGATCCCGGGCATGATGCGGCGCTTCCGGGAGACCCGGAGCAACCGGGCCCGCGCCTGGTACCAGTCGTTCCTGGCGAACATCCCGTGCCATGCCTGCGGGGGACGGCGGCTCCGGCGGGACGCCCTGGCCGTGCTCGTGGGAGGGAAGGGGATCGCCGAGGTCACCTCCATGAGCGTGGCGGAGGCGGACGCCTTCTTCCGGGACCTGGTGCTCGAGGGGGACCGGGCGGTGGTGGGGCGGGAGATCCTGAAGGAGATCCGGAACCGCCTCCGGTTCCTCCTGGACGTGGGGCTCTCCTACCTGACCCTCGACCGCTCCGGGCCGACGCTCTCCGGGGGAGAGGCCCAGCGGATCCGCCTGGCCTCCCAGGTGGGGAGCGAGCTCACCGGCGTCCTCTACGTGCTGGACGAGCCGAGCATCGGCCTCCATCCGCGGGACAACCGCCGGCTGCTCTCCACCCTCGAGCACCTCCGCGACATCGGGAACACCCTCATCGTGGTGGCGCACGACGCGGAGACCATCCGCCACGCCGACTACCTCAGCGACCTGGGCCCCGGAGCCGGGGC
>JAOZQC010000479.1 GCA_029932425.1 Planctomycetota bacterium
TGAGGTACCACACCCGTGGCACGCGGAGGAGAGAGGGGGGGTCGAGAGCACCGGTATGTGGCGGAGAGGGAGGGATTCGAACCCTCGGAGCAGGGATGGTCCCCACTCAACGGATTAGCAATCCGTCGCTTTCGACCACTCAGCCACCTCTCCGCCGAGGGTGGGAGGCATGGTAGGTCGCGGAGGCACCCGGTCCAACCATTTCCGGCCGGGGGGCCCGTTGATTCGGGGGGCCGGGCCGGGTAGGCTCGCCTCCATGAACGGAGGCGCCGAACTCCCCCGCTTCCTCGAGCGAAGATACCGCCTCCTCCTGCTGGGGATCCTCGTGCTCGGCGCGCTGTTCCGGGTGGGGGTGCACGTCGACCTCTCCACCAACGACCCCATCTTTTCCTCGCCCCCCCTCGACTCCAGGGTCTTCATCGACTGGGCGGGCCGCATCGCCGCGGGCGACGTCTTCGGCACGGCGCCTCCGGCCGACCGCGCGTTCTTCCTGAATCCCCTCTACCCCTACTTCCTGGCCCCTCTCGTGGGCCTCGCGGGGAGCGCACACCTCCTCGCCGTCCGGATCGTCCAGATGATCCTCGGGCTGGCCGCCGTCCTCCTCACGGCCGCCGCGGGCCGGCGCCTGTTCGGGGCGCCCGCCGGGCTCCTGGCCGCCCTCCTCGCCGCCGTGTACCCCGTGCTCCTCTTCTACGAGCAGACGGTGATGATCGTCACCCTGGCCGTCTTCCTGAACGCCTTCCTCCTCCTCCTCCTCGTCCGGTGGCGCGACCGGCCGAGCTTCGCCCGGGCGTTTTCCGCGGGCCTGGTGCTCGGCCTGGCCATCCTCGCCCGCCCCAACGTCGCGCTCTTCGCCCTTCTCCTGCCGCTCTGGTTCCTCTCCGGGGGCCCCCGGCCCGGCCGGGTCCGGTTCGCGCTCCGGCACACCGTCTTCACCGCCCTCGGCGCGGTGCTCGTGGTCCTCCCCGTCACCGCCCGAAACCTCCTGGTGGGGAAGGACCTCGTCCCCGTGACCTCCAGCTTCGGGGTGAACCTCTACGTCTCCAACAACCCGGCGGCGTGGAGCACGGGCCGGATGACCTCCAGCGAGCTCCGGCCGAACCCGGTGCTCATCGAGAAGGACGCGGACCGCATCGCGGAGCGGGCGGAAGGCCGGGCGCTCCGGCCCTCCGAGGTCTCGCGCTACTGGACACGCCGGGCGCTCCGGGCGATGGGCCGCCACCCGGCGACGGCCCTCGCCTGGATCGGTCGCAAGCTCCTCTTCTTCCTCCGCGGCTTCGAGCTGCCGTCCAGCTACCACTACGAGGCCCAGAAGGAGGACACCGTCTTCCTCCGGAGGATCCCGCTCCCCTGGGACGTCCTCTGCCCCCTGGCCCTCCTGGGGGCGGTGTTCGTCCACCGGCGGCGCCACCCGGGGACCGTCCTCGTCCTCCTCTTCCTCTCCTACGCGGTGGGCCTGGCGATCTTCTACCCCCTCGGCCACTACCGCGCCCCCGCCCTCCCCGCCATGTTCCGGCTCGGAGCCTTCGCCGTCGTGGAGGTCGCGGGGCTCGCGGCCGCGAGGCGATGGGCCGGGCTGGGCGCCGCCGCCCTGCTCCTCCTCCTCTTCCTGGGTCTCGGCCAGGCCACGGTCATCGCCCGGGAGCTCGGCTGGAAGTCCCTCTCCGGACACCCGGACGACCGCTCCATCTTCTACTACAACCGGGGGATGATCCTCCTCGGCCGGGGGGACCTCATCGGGGCCGAGCGCGCCTTCCGCGAGGCCGGGCGCCGCGACCCCACCTCCTGGCTCCCCCACATGGGCCGGGCGGCGGTGGCCCGCGAGAGGGGGGAGCCCGCCAACGAGAAGCGCCACCTTCTCGCGGCCCTGGCCCTGCGCCCGGACGACGCCCGGGCCCGTGCCGGCCTGGGCCGGGTGCTGGCCGAGACGGGGCAAGCGGAGGAGGGCTTCCGGATCGCGAAGGAGGCCCTCGAGGACTCCCCCCAGGACGCCACCGTCCACTTCATCCTGGCCGAGATGCACCTGGCCCGAGGGGAGTACGCGGAGGCGCTCCGCTACTTCGAATCGGGGGAGGCCGCGGGATGGCCGGGCCGGGCCATCATCGCCGACCAGTCCCGCTGCCTCCGGCACCTCGGCCGGTACGAAGAGGCCTGGCGGCGGGTGAACCGGGCGCTGGCCGCCGCCCCCTGGAACGGCCCCCTCCGCCTGGAGCACGCCCACCTCCTCGCCCACCGGGGCGCCCCCGCGGCGGAGATCGCGCGCGATCTGAAGCTCGCCCGCAAGGCGGGCCTGGCCGCGCCCCCGGAGCTCTCCCGCTACCTGCCGGGAGGGGAGTGACGATGCCGGAGGAACTGGCCGGGCGCCGAATCGAGGGATAGAATCCTCCCGCCATGCCGATCTACGAGTTTACCTGCAGCGAATGCGGGCACGCCTTCGAGGCGATCGTTCCCAGGCCGGGGGCCAAGGCGCCCTGCCCGGAATGCGGGAGCAAGAAGGTGAAGCAGGGCTTCTCCGCGCCCGCGGCCTTCTCCGGCCGCGACTCGGGAGAGTCAGCCCCCTCCTGCAGCTCGAGCGGGTGAAGCGTCTCCTTCTGACCCCCGGTCGGGGGTCAACTCACGCCCGGTAGATCCGATCCCGAAGGCTCCCCGCGGATCGCTCTCCGCGCAGCCGACGGCACGGTCCGCGGGGGGGAGAGATCCCTCGGATGGACGCTCGTCCGGACCGCCTCCCGTCCCCGGCGGCTTCCGCCCGCGGGAAGCGCCGGGAGCGGCGGGGCCTCGGATTCGCTCGCGGTCCTACTCTCCTCCCGGGATCCCGTACTCGGGCCAGCGGCGGTCCACGAGGTCCCGGGTCTCCTCGTCGACCTCGAGGACCCGCGGATACCAGGGCTTCATCCGGGCGTCCACCACCAGCGGGCCCGACAGGGTGACCCGGAAACGGTCCGTCCGCTTCCTCCGGCCGTGGAGATCGGCGGCGGGTTCCATGCGGGTGAACGTGGTCCAGAGGAAGAGCTCCGTGGAGCGCGCGGCCTCCTCCGCGTCGTCCACGAGGACGGCCAGGGGCCAGGGGTCGAGGCCGGGATGGGCGGCCACCCGGTCCGCCAGATCCTCCG
This sequence comes from Planctomycetota bacterium, assembly GCA_029932425.1. Classification (GTDB taxonomy): domain Bacteria; phylum Planctomycetota; class JAJSAM01; order JAJSAM01; family JAJSAM01; genus JAOZQC01. The sequence goes on from JAOZQC010000479.1 coordinate 3,114, forward strand.
CGCCGGAGTAGGCCTCGCCCTCCACCACGAGGCAGC
>JAOZQC010000480.1 GCA_029932425.1 Planctomycetota bacterium
TCTGGAACTCCTGGAGCCAGCCGGAGGAGGTCCTCGCACTCTGCAACACCCTCTTCATCGTCGCCGGGCTCGTTTTCTCCCTGGAGACCATCTACCAGGTCCGGAGTCTCGGCTTCACCCTCGGCACGGCCCGGTACGGCGGCATCTTCCTGAACCCCAACGGCCTTGGGACGGCGGTGGCTTTCCTGGGACCCTTCGTGTTCTGGAAACACCGCACCTCCCGTAATCCGGTCCTCCGCGTGTTCTGCAAGGGCATCGGACTGATGATGGTCCTCGGCCTTGTCCTCTCCGGTTCCCGGTCCGGTTTTCTCGGCACCGTCATCTGCATGGGCCTCATCCTCTGCTACGTCCACCGGGTGAAGCTCCCGGTCCTGGCCTTCCTGCTCAGCATTCCCCTGCTCCTGCTCTTCGTCGTCAGCCGCCAGATGGATACCGAGGCCCTCCTGAAGTCCCGGTTGGTCCGCGCAGACACCCTGGCCGATGTCGGGGATCGCCTCCCCATGTGGGAGAGCGGACTCGCCCTCATCCAGAAGAAGCCATTTCTCGGCTACGGCTACGCCATGAGCAAGTTCGCCAACATCGGCCGGGCCGACCTGGAACTCGCCAAGGCGGTACGCGGGGTCCGGGGGATGAACTACCACAGCGCCCACCTGGAGATCACCCTGGACCTCGGGGTCGTCGGGCTCCTCCTCTTCTGGAGCTTCCTGTTCTCGGTTTTCCGGCGGGGAGTGGCCCTTTACCGGGAAGGCGCGGGAGATGCCCTGCACCTCGCCGGCATCGTGTTCTTCGCCGCCTTCTTCGCCCTGGCCGGAGACTCCTTCGTGCACGGCTGGGCATTCTCCCCCGGCAGCTCCATGGCCATCGTCTTCTACCTCGTGGCCGCTGCCACGGTGCGCATCCACCTCCTCGTCCGGGAGCAGGCAGAGAGCGAGGCGGAGGAAGAGGAACAGCCGGAGCAGGCCCCCCCCACCGGCACCGCTCCGCGCCCGGACCCGGTCAGACCCGCGTTTGACACGGAATTGGGGGGTGACCGGCTGAAACCCGCATGAATGCTGGATCGCCCCCTCGTTTTCCGCAAAAAACCTAGTAACACGGATCGGGAGAAAATGCCTTGATTCCGGCGGTCAGGCCGGTACTCTAGTCGGCATGTTCCTCCGGGAGTCGGTCTCGCGACGCGCCAACGGATCCAGGGTCTCGTATCTCCAGCTCGTCGAAAGCGTCTGGGACCCGGAGCGCAAGCGCTCCGTCCATCAGGTCGTCCACAGCTTCGGCCGCAAGGACCGGCTCGACCTCGACGCCCTTCGCCGGCTCGTGGACAGCATCTCACGCCACCTGCCGGAGACGGGGTCCCGTGAAGAAGGCGACGAACCCGCCGAGATCCTCGCCACCGCCCCTCTCGGCACCGCGCATCTGATCGAGGGCCTGTGGAAGGAGCTCGGGCTCGACGACTTCTTCGCCCGCGCCCTTCGCCGGCGGCGGCTGCTCCCCCGCTACGAACGGGCGCTCCTCGGCATGGTAGTGAACCGGGCCGTGGACCCGCGGAGCAAGCTCGGCACCTTCGAGTGGCTCCGGTCGGGCGCGGTCCACTTCCCCTCCGGGATCGAGGTCGAGCTCCAGGACTTCTATCGGGCCCTCGACTTCTTCGTCGGCATGAAGGACGCCCTCGAACGGCGTCTCGTCAGCAGGGCCTGCGACCTCTTCGGCCGAGAGGTCGATCTCGTCTTCTACGACACCACGAGCACCTACTTCGAGATCGACTCTCCCGACGACTTCCGCCGGCGGGGCAAGTCGAAGGACCATCGTCCCGACCTCCCGCAGATCGTCGTCGCGGTGGCAGTAAACCGGGACGCCCTTCCGCTGAAGCACTGGGTGCACCGCGGGAACACGGCGGACGTCACGACGGTCGAGGCGGCGGTGAAGGACCTGGCGGGGCTCGGCCTCTCACGAGTGGTCTTCGTCGGAGACCGGGCGATGGGCAGCGAGAAGAACTTCGCGAAGCTCGAGGAGCTGGGAATCCCCTACCTGATCGGGATGAAGCTCCGCGAGTCGAAGGCGATCCGGAGGGTGCTCGCGCGGGCGGGGCGGTACCGGGAGGTTCTCGACAACCTCGACGTGAAAGAGGTGGTGCTGGAGGACCGACGGTACGTGGTCTGTCGGAACGAAGAGGCGGCGGCGCGTGAGCGGAGCGTGCGGGAGCGGATCCTCGCCCAGATCGAGGGAGACCTCGAGACGGAGTCGACGGCACGCAGGGCCCTCGCGCATCGGATCAAGAAGCGCTACCTCCGGACGGACCGGGGACGGGTCCGGATCGACCGGAGGAAGGTGCGGGAGGACGAGCGTCTGGACGGTCGCTCGGTGGTGCTGATCGGAGACCCGACGTTGAGCGCGGAGGAGGCGGCGCTCGGGTATCGGGGCCGGTGGCGGGTGGAAGCGGCGTTCCGCCACCTGAAGGACTTCGTGGACCTGCGCCCGATCCATCACCGGACGGAGTCGCGGATCCAGGCGCACGTGGGGATCTGCATGCTGACCTACTTCCTCGAGCGGCTGGCGGAGCTTCGCACCGAGGAGCCGTTCGCGCGCATCCGGGACGAGCTGCAGAGGCTCGCGGCGGTGACCTGGCGCGACGGGAACGGCACGATCGTGCAGTCGAGCCGGCCGACACCCCGGGCGAAGGGGATCCTGAAGGCCGCCGGTCTTGACGTCCCGCCCCGGATCCTGAATGCGACCCCGGCCGACGCCGCAGCCCTGCCCGGAGGCTAGTCACAAAACGGAATCCACCCCCCACGGGCCCAATCCCCCTTCGTGCCTGGCCTGCAGACCGTTACGAGGCCGATTCCGTGTCAAACGCGGGTCTGAGCGGTCATCCGCCGGGCCGACCGCCTCGAAGGGTCAGCCCTGTTGCGACCGGTGCTTCCTGCGCACCGAGAGGCCGGCGACCAGGCCAAGCCCCAGGACCGCGAGGAGACCCCCGCCGGGGAGGGGCACGGTGGCCGGGCCGGTCTCGAGAACGAGCTGCCGGGTGGTGTTGGAGACCGTGGAACCGCCCCTCGGGCCCGCCGTGTCCGCGAACAGGTACTCCCTCTGGGTGCCGCTGATGGTCGAGATGGAACCACCGAAGGCGAACAGCCCGGAGGCGGCATTCAGT
>JAOZQC010000049.1:0-357 GCA_029932425.1 Planctomycetota bacterium
GCGCCCTCGCCGCCGCCCGCACCGCGGGCGCGCTCCTCGGCCGCGGAGGGGTGGTCGTGTTCCCCACGGAGACGGTATACGGCATCGGCGCCGCGCGGGACGCCCCCCCGGCCGTGGCGCGCCTCCGGCGCCTCAAGGGCCGCCCGGAGGCGAAGCCGCTCACCGTGCATCTCCCGGACCCGGACGCCCTGGCGGACCTGGCCGCTCCCCTGTCTCCCCGCGCCCGGCGCCTGGCCCGGCGTCTCTGGCCGGGCCCGCTCACGCTGGTCGTCCCCGACCGGGAGGGCGGCGCCACGGGCTTCCGCGTCCCCGGGCTCGCCCTCGCCCGCGAGGTCCTGGTCGCCGCGGGCACCGTGG
>JAOZQC010000049.1:367-11712 GCA_029932425.1 Planctomycetota bacterium
GAGCGCCAACCGCTCGGGGCGACCGCCCGCCGTCTCCGGGGAAGAGGCGGTGCGCGAGTTCGAGGGGCGGGTGGAGGCCGTCCTCACCGCCGGGCCGTGCCCCCTCGGCCGGCCCTCCACCGTGGTCCGCGTGGCCGGGGAAGGGCTGGAGATCCTGCGCCCGGGCGCGGTGTCCGCGGAAGAGGTGATCCGCGCCGCGTGCCGCGTGATCCTCTTCGTCTGCACCGGCAACCTCTGCCGCAGCCCCCTGGCGGCGGCCCTCCTCGAGGCGCGCCTGGCCGCGCGCCTTCGGTGCGCGCCGGGCGAGCTTCCGTCCCGCGGCTTCCTCGTCCTCTCCGCCGGCACCGGGGCGCTCACCGGGGAGCCCGCCACGCCCGGGGCCCGCCGGGTCGCGCGCCGCCACGGGGGAGACCTCTCCCGGCACGTCGCCCGGCCCCTCACGCCCGGGCTCCTCTCCCGGGCGGACCACATCTACGTGGCCGAACCCCGCCACGCCCGGACCATCCTCGAGTTCGATCCCCCCGCGGCGGAGAAGACCCGCCTGATCCGGGCGGACGGGCGGGCCCTGGCCGATCCCTACGGGGGCACGGAGGCGGAGTACCGGGAGGCGGCGCGCATCATCGACGGCGCCGTGGACCGCATCGTGGAAGAGGTGCTCGAGGCGGAGGAACGCGGGGCCTGAGCGGCCCCGGAGAGGGAAGCCGGAAACCGGGGCCGGGCGCGGCCCGGGCGGAAAGTGAAAAAGCCGTGCCTGTCCGCGATGTTTCGGAATCCGCGTACCGGAAGGGAAGAGGGGAAGAGCCGCGCCGGCCGGCGATGGGTCAGTAGCGGGGGGTCTTCTTCTTCTTGAGGGCCTTGAGCGCCTTCTTCTTGGCGGTGCGGATCGCCTTGATCCGCTCGCGCTCCTTGCGGCGGCGCTTCTCGCTGGGCTTCTCGTAGACGGAGGTCCGCTTGATCTCCCGCGTGATCCCCTCGTTGTTGCAGATCTTGCGGAGGCGTTTGAGGACCTTCTCCAGCGGCTCGTTGCCCTTGACCAGGACTCGTACGGCCATGAACTCGATCACCCCCTCTCGGGCCGGGTACAGGGTCTTGCGGCTCCGGAATCCACGCCGGGCATCCCGGAGGTAAACCTCCATTGAACCGGAAAGCCTGCGTTCCGGCAAGTTCCTCCCGGGCCGCGCGGCCTCCGGGAAGAAGATCCCCCGCCCGGCGTCAGAACAATGGCCCGGGCGGCGGGGGAGGCTTGCGCGCCCGGCATCGTTTGGCGGTAGGATGATGACTTGGCCCGACGGTTCGCGTCCCCCTGGGAGAGATCCATGAAGAAGCGCATCGCGTTCGCCCTCGGACTGGCACTCGGACTCGCGCTCCTCGCCCCTCCGGCCGCACAGGCCCAGGAGGGGGAACAGGAGGGGAAGGGAGTGGAGCAGACGGAGCCCGGCCTGATCCAGATCACCCCCAAGGAGGGGGGCTGGGACATCATCGAGCTCTTCCGGACGATCAGCGAGTACACCGGGCAGTCCATCGTCTACGACCCGAACGCCCCCCAGATCCGGGGGAAGAAGATCACCTTCGAGGGCGTGCAGACGGTGCCCCGGGACCGGCTCTTCGAGTGGTTCCAGAGCCTGCTCAGCTTCCAGCGGATCATCCTCGTGCCCGTGGGGCCCACGGGCCACGAGCAGTGGATGGCCCTCGATACGAACGCCCCCCAGATCATGAACCGCCCCATCTTCGTCCCCGAGGAGGAGATCGAGCAGTGGGCGGACCGGGACGGGGTCTACATCGTGAGCACGATCACGGTGAAGAACCTCACCGACACCTCCCGGGCCCGGAACGCCCTGGCCCAGCTCTCCACGCGGCAGATCGGGCGGATCAACGACGTCCCCGGGAACCTGGCCTTCGTGGTGGGCGACTTCGCTCCCGTGGTGGCCTCCATGTACCGCCTGCTCCGGGCCATGGACGTGCAGCCCGTGGAATACGAGCAGGAGGGCCGCATCTACCGCCTGCAGTGGACCTCCGCCGAGGAGCTGGAGCCGATCCTGGAGGACCTGCTCGCCATGCAGCAGCAGCAGCGGCAGGTCGTCCGCGGCCGTCCCCAGGGGGTCCCCAGCAAGCCGGAGCCCCGCCTCATCGCGGACACCCGGCAGGACGCCATCATCGTGTACGCAGTCCCCGAGGACCACGCCCGCATCAAGGAGATCATCGAGCTCCTGGACCAGGAGGTGCACTACAAGCGGGGCAACATCCACGTCATTCCCGTGCTCAACGTGAACGCCCCCGAGCTGGCCGACCTCCTCTCGGACCTGATCAGCGGGACGGGCGGGGTCCGCGCCCCCGGCCGCCGGCCCACCCCCCGGCGCCCGGGCGCCCCGGCTTCCCCCGGCACCCTCACGGGGGCCGCGAAGCAACCCGTCATCGTCGCCGCCGACCGCACGAACAGCCTGATCATCGACGCCAACCGGAGCCAGTTCGAGGAGCTGGCGGAGATCATCAAGGAGCTCGACGTGCCCCGGGACCAGGTGCTCGTGGAGGCGGCCCTCATCGAGCTCACCATCGACGACCTCGTGCGGTTCGGGGTGGAGATGGTCTCCGCCCTCCGCCAGGACAACCCCAACGAGCGCACCCCCTTCGCGGTGAGCTTGACGGGGCTCTCCACGCTCACGGACACGGACGGGGACGGCATTCCCGACATCAACATCCCGAACGTGGGGGGCAACGGCCTGACGGCGGGGATCTTCGACAACAGCCGCTTCCCCCTCATCATGCAGGCCCTGAGCACGAACTCGAAGGCCCGGGCCCTCTCCCTGCCCTCCATCGTGGTGGAGGACGGCCACGACGCCCACGTCACGGTGGGGAACCAGGTGCCCTACCAGGTGCGGTCCACGCGGACCGACGGGGGTGTGGACTTCAGCGTGGAGTTCACCGACGCGGAGATCACGCTCGACATCTCCCCGCACATCTCCTCGGACAACTACCTCCGGCTCTACATCAAGCAGACGGTGCAGTCCTTCGGCCCCCAGACGAGCCAGGATCTCCCGCCCCCCAAGACCTCCCGGGAGATCGAGACGGACGTGGTCATCCCCGACGGGTACACGGTGGTGCTGGGAGGGCTCATCAACGAGAGCAGCCAGCAGGCGTCCGACGGCATCCCCCTCCTCAAGGACATCCCCTGGCTGGGCTACCTCTTCCAGTCCCAGCGCCACAGCAAGTCCGCCACGAGCCTCTTCCTCTTCGTGACCCCCCGGATCCTGAAGAACGCCGACCGCGACTTCGCGGATTACCACAAGGTCACCTGGGAGCGGAAGATGCTCGCGGAGAAGCTCCTGGAGCAGGCCATCGACATCCACAACACCCGCTTCAAGGGGGCCGAGGACGCGGAGAAGAAGGACCGGCTCGACCAGATCCAGGACTCGGGCTTCCTCGACCATCCGCGCTGGAAGAGCACGTCCCGCGGCCGCCTGAGCGTGGAGGAGGCCCGGAAGCGGCTCGAGCAGATCCGGGCGGCGAAGGCCGCCGAGGGCGCCGCGCCCGCCGCCGGGAAGGAGGCCGGGAAGTGAACGAACGGGTCCGCTCGATCATCCTCTCGGAGGGGTTGCTCGACGAGGAGCGCTTCGAGGAGTGCGTGGCCCTCCAGGAGGAGACGGGGCAGACGCTCGACCGGATCTTCGTCCAGAAGGGCTACCTCACGGAGCACGACGTCCTGCGCATCTTCGGCCTCGTGCTCGGGATCCCCTACCGGGAGAAGCTGGAAGGGGTGAGCGTACCGGACAACTTCGTGAACGGCGTCCCCGTCCACTTCGCCAGGAACTTCAACCTGGTGGCGGTGGGCCGCGAGGACGGCACCCTCATGGTGGCCACCTGCTCCCCCTTCGAGGCGTACCCCATGGACGACCTCGCCTCCATGCTGGGGATGGAGGTGGAGCCCGTGCTCGCCCCGCGGGCGGAGATCACCAGCCTCATCAACCGCGCCTACAAGCGCAAGCAGGACACGGTGGACGAGGCGCTCACCGGCCTCGACGAGGAGGGCATCGGCTCCCTCACGAGCGAGATCGAGATCGCCGAGGACATCCTCGACGTCGCCAACAAGGCGCCGATCATCAAGCTCCTCAACATGGTGATGTTCCAGGCCCTGCGCATGCGGGCCAGCGACATCCACTTCCAGCCCTTCGAGGACCGCCTGCAGGTCCGGTACCGGATCGACGGGATCCTCTACGACATGGACGCGATCCCGAAGAAGGTGCAGGACGCGGTCATCTCCCGGGTGAAGGTCATGGGGAGGATGGACATCGCCGAGCGCCGGCTTCCCCAGGACGGGCGCTCCACGATCAAGCTCGGCGACAGCGAGGTGGACGTGCGGATCTCCACCGTGCCCACCTCCCACGGGGAGCGGGTGGTCATGCGGCTCCTCGACCTCTCCGCCCGCCTCTACGAGCTGGAAGAGATCGGGCTCGACGAGAGGAACCTCGAGCTCATCAACCGCTACATCCACTACACCCACGGAGTGATCTTCGTCACCGGGCCCACGGGGTCCGGCAAGACCACCACCCTCTACGCCTCGCTGAACCGGATCAACTCCTCCCAGAAGAACGTCATCACCATCGAGGATCCCATCGAGTACCACCTGGACGGGATCAGCCAGATCCAGGTGTCGGAGAAGAAGGGCCTCACCTTCGCCTCCGGGCTCCGCGCCCTGGTCCGCCAGGACCCGGACATCATGATGGTGGGCGAGGTCCGGGACGACGAGACGGCACGGATCGCCACCCAGTCCGCCCTCACCGGGCACCTCGTGTTCTCCACCCTCCACACGAACGACGCCCCCAGCGCGGTGGCCCGGATGCTGCACTTCGGCGTGGAGCCCTACCTCCTGGCCTCTTCGCTCCTCGTGGTCATCGCCCAGCGCCTGGTGCGGCTCATCTGTCCCGAGTGCCGCGAGCCCATCACCCCCGACGCGGCGATGATCCGGGAGCTCGAGCAGATCGGCCTCTCCCCGGACATGCTGCCCGAGGGCCGTCTGTGGCGCGGCGCGGGGTGCGCCAACTGCTTCCAGACCGGCTACACGGACCGCACGGGCATCTACGAGGTGCTGCCGGTGGACGACGCGGTAAAGACCCAGATCATGGAGCGCGCCTCCGCCACGCAGATCAAGCGGTCCGCCGTGGAGCGGGGGACCCTGAAGACCCTGCGCCAGGACGGGGCCGAGAAGGTCCTCCGCGGCCTCACCACCGTGGACGAGGTGGTGCGCGTGACGCAGCTGGACGTGTTCTGAGCCCATGCCCATCTACGAGTACAAGGCGCTGAATCCGAAGGGCGGCGGGGTCACGGGGATCCTGGACGCGGACAGCGCCAAGGACGCCCGGATCGCACTCCGCGCCAAGAAGCTGCACGTCACCGAGATCCGCCGGCTCGAGGACGTGGGCGGCGAGGCGAAGCGCCGGCGCCTTCCCCGGATCTTCCGCCGGGTGCCCCGGGAGGCGATCGCCCTCCTCACCCGCCAGCTCTCCACCATGCTCAAGGCGGGCATCCCCCTGGCCCAGTCCCTGAACGCCCTGGTGGAGCAGGCCGCGAGCGCCGACCTCGAGGCCGTGCTCCGGGACGTGAGGGAAAAGGTCACCCAGGGCACGAGCCTGGCGGAGGCCCTGGCCTTCCACCCCCTGTATTTCAGCGAGCTCTACGTGAACATGGTGCGGGCGGGCGAGGCCTCGGGGAACCTCGACATCGTGCTGGCCCGGCTCGCCGACTACAGCCAGCAGCAGAACCGGCTCCGGGCCCGGGTCCAGGCCGCGCTGGCCTACCCCATGGTCATGCTCTCCTTCGGGATCCTCGTGGTCTTCGTCCTCACCACGTTCGTGGTCCCCCGCATCCTCGACGTCCTGCGCACCGCCAAGCGGGACGCCGTCCTGCCGCTCCCCACGCGGATCCTCACCACCGTGAGCGAGTTCCTCCAGGGGTACTGGTGGCTCGTGATCCTCCTCGCCGTGGCCGCCTGGATCATCTTCAAGCTCCTGCTGAGGGAGGAGCGCTACCGCCTGGCCTGGGACCGGATGGTGCTGGGGATCCCCTTGATCGGCGACCTCCTGAAGAAGCAGGCGGTGAGCCGCTTCGCGGTCACGCTGTCCACCCTCCTCAAGTCCGGCATCCCGGCCCTCCAGGCTCTCGCCATCGTGAAGAACATCCTGGAGAACCGCGTGCTGAAGCGCGTCATCTCCGACGTGCACGACCGGATCCTGGAGGGGGCGGACATCGCCACCCCCCTGAAGAGGAGCGGCATCTTCCCCCCCGTCGTGGGCTACATGGTTTCCATCGGCGAGCAGTCCGGGCAGCTCGAGGAGATCCTGGACCGGATCTCGGAATCGTACGACGAGGAGATCGAGCTCACCGTGCAGAAGGTCACCTCCATGATCGAGCCCATCCTCATCATCTTCCTCGCCCTGGGAGTGGGCTTCGTGGTGGTCTCGATCCTCCTCCCCATCCTCGAAATCGGTCAGGCCGTGCAATGACCGGGAGCCAAGCCATGAAACGGAAGCAGCGCGGTTTCACGCTCGTGGAGCTGATGGTGGTGATCGTCCTCATCGGGCTCCTGGCGGGCGTGGTGGGAACCAAGGTGATCCCCATCATCTTCAAGGGCAAGAAGACCACCGCGAGGGCCCAGATGAAGACCTTCGCGGAGGCCATCCGCATGTACTACCTGGAGTTCTCCCAGTACCCGGAGACTCTCGACGACCTGGTGCAGCCCGCCGAGGGCTGGCCGAACGGTTTCCTCGACAGCAAGCAGGTCCCCCTCGATCCCTGGGGCGAGGAGTACGTCTACGACCGGAGCGGCGGCGACCCCTATCTCCTCTTCTCCAAGGGGCCGGACAAGCTCGAGGGCACCGACGACGACGTGAGCCTCGAGGTCGAGAGACCGGGGAGCTCGCCGGGATCCCGATGAACCGCCGCGCGCGGAAGGGCCGCCGGGACGCCGCCTTCACGCTCATCGAGCTCATGGTGGTGATCCTGCTCATCGGGGTGGGCTTCTCCTACGGCCTGATCCGCCTCGACGTGCTCCTGCCCCGCTCCCGCCTGGAGAAGGCGGCGCGCGGCATCGGGACCACCCTCACCCGCCTCCGGGAGATGGCGGTCTTCGGCGGCCGCTCCTACTACCTGGAGTACGACCTCGACGAGCACCGGTACCGCATCTACCGGCCCACCACGGAGGCGGAGCAGGCCGACGGCGCCCCCGACTACCTGGAGACCACCTGGTCCGATCTCCCCGACCGCGTGCGCATCGAGGATATCCAGTACGCCTCCAACGAGCGGGTGGAGCGCGGCCGCTTCGAGATCGAGTTCACCCCCGAAGGCGAGGTGGCGGGCCACCTCGTGCACCTCATCTCCGACGACATCGCGGAGGACGACCGCAAGTACTTCACCGTGGAGCTGAACCCCATCACCGGGCTCGTGAGCTACGAGGCCGGCAAGAAGGAGTACGCGCAGGTCCGGGATGAGTATGACTTCCGATAGGCAGGCGGGCTTCACGCTCCTCGAGATCGTCGTCGCCCTCGCCCTCTTCGCCTTCATCGTGGTGGAGGTGCTCGCGGACCGCGAGAAGTCCATCGGCATGAGCGCCGACGCGCGGATCATCCAGACCGTCCGGTACCTCGCCATGTCGAAGATCGACGAGATCCGCCACGACCCGGAAGCGCTGGGCGAGGGGGACCAGGGGGACTTCAGCGACCTGAACGACGACGGCCAGGACTTCTCCAACTTCCTGTGGGAGGCGAAGGTCGAGCGGGTGGTGGCGGTGGGGGTGAGCGAGGAGGACGATCCCTACCTCTTCGAGGAGGACGACGGCGCGGAGCCCCCCCTCGACTCCGAGGGGAAACCCCTCCCCCCCCGCTACGTGCGGCGTCTCACCCTCGTGGTCACCTTCGAACCCGCCGGCCAGGCGCGGCCCGATCTCTCCCTCGCGGTCACCACCTACCTCCCGCCCGCGCCGGAGGACGAGGAGCAGGGCCGATGACCCGGGCCCGGGGGCCGGGGGGATTCACCCTCATGGAGGTGCTGGTGGGCATCGTCCTCCTGGCCTCCTTCCTCGCCGGGGTCTACACGGTGGTGGTGGGCACCCTGGTGGCGAAGCGCAAGATCGGCGAGGCGGCGGCCGTCTACACCGCGGGCCCCCGGATCCTCGACCTGGTGGAGAAGGACCTGCGCGCCGTCTACTTCCACGGGGTGGCGGACGGCCGGGCCTTCAAGGCGAAACGGGAATCCCGCGCGGGAGCCGAGGTCACCGACCTCGACATGGTCACCACCCGCAACTCCAAGGTCTCCCTGGAGATCGACGGCCGGCAGGTCCGCTCCGACGTCACCGAGGTGGGATACCGCCTCCGGGACAGCCGCGATCATCCCGGGCTCCTGGAGCTCTACCGCCGGGAACAGTTCTTCTTCGACGACAAGCCCACGGAGGGAGGCCAGTACTACCTGGTCTACGACCGCGTCCGCGCCTTCACCATCGACTTCTTCGAGCGGCCGAAGGAAGGCGAGACCACCTCCAGCCGCGCGAAGGAGGACGGGGTGGAGGCCTGGGACGCCGAGGACAAGGGCGAGCTGCCCTTCGCGGCCCGCATCACCCTCGTCCTCGCCCCGCCCCCGGAGCTCTCCCGCGGCGTGGAGGACGACGCCCGGCAGTACCGGTTCGTCCGCTGGGTCCTCCTCCCCACCGCCTACGACCTCCCCCCCGAGGAGGACAAGGGGCCGGCGGGCCCGGGTGGTCCCGGCGGCCCCGGGCGGCCCGGCCGCTGAGCTCCCCCGTCAGAGGAGCCCCGTGTCCCGGCAGAGGTCCTCGAACCTCGCCACCGCCGCCCGCTCCGGTTCCCCGAGGTCGTAGGTGACCCGCTCCACGAGGTAACGGTGGAGCTCCTCCGCGGAGAGCCCCAGGGCCGGGGCCGCCTCCTCCGCGATCTCCCGGCGCCGCGCGAGCCCCCGTTCCTTCGCCGCCCGCAGGACCGGACCCGCCCGCCGCGCCGCCGCGCGGTCCCGGGCCAGCCACACCGCGAAGCAGAAGGGCAACCCCGTCCACTCCCGCCACAGCGACGCCACGTCCGTCACCGCCAGCCCGTCGCGGGGAGCGGTGAGCGCCCGGTCCCCGATGAGGAGCAGAGCGTCCGCGTCCATGAGCCGGGGATCCGTCTCCGGAGAGCGCCTCTCGAAGACGGGCCCCGCCCCCAGGCGGTGCGCGAAGAGCACGCGGACCAGCGCCGCGCTGGTGAGGGACGAGTCGTCGAGGAGGACGTGCCGGGCCGCCCCCAGCGGTCCCCGGGAGAAGAGGAGCACGCTGTCCACCGGCCCCGGCGACGAGATGGAGATGCCCGGCACCACCACGCGCGCGGGGTCCGCCAGCGCCTCGAACACGGGCAGCAGGGCCACGTCCACCTCGCCCCGCCGGAACCGCTCGGTGAGGCGGGACGGCACGTCGAGCACCACCCCCGGGAGCCCCGAGACCAGGGGGCGGGCGTTCAGGTAGGACACGGATCCGATGCGGAGTTCCTCCATCCCCGGAGGGTACTCCCTCCCCCCCTCTCCTGCAAATCCGGGGTCCGTCCCCGCCTCCGCGCCGCCCCGGCCCGGCGACGGGGGTCCCCGCCCCGGGGCCGGAGTCTCCGTCCCCTCCCCCGGAGGCCGCCGCCCTTCCCGGTCCCCCTCGGCCGCGCCGCGAGGGGCCGTACGGTCCGGACCCCGCACACCGGTCCCGCCTCCGTAGGGAACCGCCCGGGGGCCGGGTACCATGAGCCCATGCGGTGGCGGGTGATCGTGATCCTGGTCCTGTGCGCGGCCCTGGGCTTCGCGCTCCTCGGGGACGGAGGCGCCCCCCCCCCGGAGGCGCCGCCCGGGTTCGGCTATCCCCCCGGCCGGATCACCGTGGAGCCCGCGGGCCGGGACGTGCGCCTGATCCACGTGCGGGAAGCCGTCATGGGGACCGAGTACGCGGTGGAGGTGTACGCCCCGGACGAGGAGACCGCCCGGCTCGCGGACGCCGCCGCCTGGCACGTGGTGGCCCGCCTCGAGCAGACCCTCTCCACCTGGATCCCCTCGAGCCCCCTCTCCCGCCTGAACCGCGAGGCCGCACGCCGCCCGTTCCCCGTGGATCCCGCCACCTTCGACCTGCTCCGGCTCGCCCGGAGGATGCACCGGGTCTCGGGGGGGGCGTTCGACCCCACCGTGGGCCCCCTCCTCCGCCTCTGGAAGCCCCTGGCCCGCCTCCCGGAGCCCCCCGCCCCCGCGGCCGTGGAGAGGGCCCGGGACCTGGTGGGCTTCGCGGGCGTCCTCCTCGACCCCGAGACGCGCACCGTCCGGTTCCGGAAGCCCGGCATGTCCCTCGACCTGGGCGGCATCGCCAAGGGCTACGCCGGAGACCTGGCCGCCCGCGCCGCGGAGGCCGCGGGGGCGCGGGCCTGCCGGGTGAACGCCGGCGGCGACGTGGTGGTGTCCGGGCCGCCGCCCTCCGACCCGCGCGGTTTCGAGGTGGAGATCCGGGACCCCCGGGGCTCCCGCCTGGACGCCCTCCCCGGCCGGGCCTTCCGCCTCGCCCGCGGGGCCGTGGCCACCTCCGGGAACTACGAGCGCTACACGGAGGTGGCGGGGCGGCGGTACTCCCACATCCTGGATCCCCGGACCGGGTGGCCCGTGGAGTCGCCCGTGGTCCAGGTCACGGTGATCGCGCAGACGGGGGCGGAGGCGGACGCCCTGGCCACCGCCCTCGCCGTGCTCGGGGAGCGGGACGGCCTCCGCCTGGCCGAGCGCCTCCCCGGCGTGGAGGCCCTCTTCCTCGTCCGGGAGGACGGCGGACTCCGCCCCGCCGCCACCTCCGGCTTCCCGGGGAGCGGCCGGTGAGGATCGGCTACCTCGGCGGGAGCTTCGACCCCCCGCACCTCGGCCACCTGGCCCTCGCCCGCGCCGCCCGGGCGGCCCGCTCCCTCGACCGGGTGGTCCTCGTGGTGGCCGCGCGGCCCCCGCACAAGGTCGGGCGCCTGGCGGCCTCCGCCCGGGACCGCCTCGCCATGACCCGGGCCGCCGCCGCGGGGGAGAGCTGGCTCGCCGTGGACGACCGCGAGCTCCGGCGGCCGGGCCCCTCCTACACCGTGGACACCGTGCGGGAGATCCTCTCCGAGAGGCCCCCGCCGGAGGAGACCTGGTGGCTCGTGGGCGCGGACACCCTGCCCGAACTTCCCACCTGGCGGGAGTACCGGACGATCCTCTCGCTCGTCCCCTTCCTGGTGGCGGCCCGACCCGGGTTCGACGCCGCCGGGGCCCTCCGGCGCCTCGCCCCCCACGTGCCCCCGGAAGCCCTCCGCTCCCTCGGCGAGGGGATCGTGCCA
>JAOZQC010000049.1:11722-12016 GCA_029932425.1 Planctomycetota bacterium
TACCGGCCAGGATCTCCACCCCCCTGGTGACCAGGGACCGGGTCCGCCGGGGGGAGCCCGTGGCCGACCTGGTCCCGGGTCCGGTGGCGGAGTACCTCCGGGAGAGGGGCCTCTACCGGGACTGAACGAGGCGCCGCACCGCCTCCTCCCGCGGCAGGACCTCCTGCTCCCCCGTCTCCATGTCGCGGACGGTGAGCTCCCCCCGCGCCAGCTCCCGGGGGCCGAGGAGCAGGGCGAAGCGCGCCCCCGCCCGGGCCGCCTTCTTCATCTGCGCCTTGAGCCCCCGCCCCTCGT
>JAOZQC010000481.1 GCA_029932425.1 Planctomycetota bacterium
AGACGCACATGGGCTCGGTGAGGGTGGGGTCGCACTCGCACATGTCGCACTTCAGCGGCAGGCCCGAATCCGGCTCCTTGAAGGCGTCCCGGGACGGGCAGGAGGCCCGGCAGAAGGCGCACTCGTCGTACTCCTTCCCGTCGATGATGTACTTGTCCCGGCCCGCGCACTCCGCGGCGGTGTACTCCCCCGCGAACACCGGAACGTAGATGTCCGCGAGGGGATCGCGGATCACGCGGATGCGGGCCCGCGCGGGGTTGTTGCTGCTGTAGGGCGGAGTGGCGTGGATGGCGGAGCAGATCACCTCGCAGGCCCGGCAGCCGTTGCACTTGTCCACGTCCACCCGGATCCGCTTGATGATCCGCGTCCTCTTCGCGGGGGCGCTCACGACTCGTTCTCCTCCCCGGGGACCGTGGAGACGGCGGCCTCGTCCTCCTCCCGGAGGATGCCCCGCGCCAGGAAGTCCTCCGCCACGTAGTCGAGCCCCAGCTCGGAGAGCGTCTTCAGGGTGGGGATGCCCTCCAGGTTCCAGCCCTTGAAGCGGTAGTAGCCGTCCAGGAGCTCCTTCTCGTACTCGGGGAAGCGGTGTTTCCAGTGGTCGTCCGGGGGCTTCTCGTCCTCGCGGCGCATGCCGCGGCGGATGTTCAGGGCGCGGACGAGGTTCCGGTTGCGGCGGGTGAGGTGGACCAGGCCCTCCTCGTCGAGGTCGAGCCCGGCTCCCGCGGAGATCAGCTCGGGCAGGTTGTGGATGTGGAACGGCGGCTTGTAGGGGAACGACGACAGCCCGGCGCACATGCCGGTGGAGTCGTCGATGTAGTGCATCTGCTCCTGCCAGTTGACGATCTCGTAGGCGGCCTCGGGGGGCGGGAAGAAGGGGATCGACTTCTCGCCGCGGAGCTCCCAGTCCGCGAACCACTGCTTGAAGCGGTCGTCGGGCACCTGGGGCCAGTCCTTGTTCCACTCCTCGCGCTCCTCCCGGGTGGGGAAGGGCGCCTGGGGGAAGTTCCCCTCGATCTGGGTGATGTTCACCTTCTCCCCGGTGCAGTACATCAGGTAGTACATGTGGTTGAGCATGCCCAGCTTGAGGGGGAGCTGCTCCGTCTTCTTGATGCAGTTGTGGGCGTACGCCTCGGCCCCCTTGCCGATCCTCCTCGCGGCCCACCAGGTGCCGTCGGCGAGGACGTCGCCGATGCCCTCCCGCCGGACGATCTTGTCGAGGAGCCAGTAGAACCGCCCCTCGCTGTCGGGGGGCAGGCCCGGGAAGTCGTCCTCCGTGAGGATGCCCGCCTCCAGGAGCTCGATGGCGAAGGCCATGGTCTGGGGGGCGCTGTAGGCGTCCACCCCGTGCTCGGTGGCCTTCTGGGCGATCCGCAGGCCGAACTCCAGGTCGGAGTAGGCGGCCATGGTGTAGGTGAGCTTGGAGAAGCACTTCATCATGTAGGAGCAGAGCCGGGTGTCCACGGAGATGGCGGCGCCGCACTTCATGGGGCAGTTGAAGCAGCTCAGGAGCCGCGTGCGCATCCGCTCCATGGTGTCCGTCCACGTCTTCGCCACCTCCTCCGTCCAGAAGCCCTTGCGGCGGACGCGGGCGTTGCCCCAGGCGAAGTTCTCCGTGTGCCACTTCTCGTCGTGGACGGCCATCTCCTGGGGGGAGCCCAGGCGGGCCATGATGGGCATCACGCCCTTCAGGGGGTTCTTCTCGCGGTGCCGGATGAAGGCGAGCGACTCGTTGCAGAGCTTCAGGAACTCCGCAGGCCGGGCGATCAGGATGTCCTTCGATCCCCGGACGGCGACGGCCTTCAGGTTCTTGTCGCCCATGACGGCGCCGAGCCCCAGGCGGCTGGCGCTGGACCGGCCCTGCTCGATGGAGGCGAAGTAGACGCGGTTCTCGCCGGCCAGGCCGATGGAGGCCACGGGGGCGGTGGGCTCCTTGAGCTCCTGGCGGATGAGCTCCGCGGTCTCCAGGGAGCCGAGTCCCCGGAGCGGTTCGGCGTCGCGGATCTCCACCTCGTCGTCGTGGATCCAGAGGTAGACGAGCCGATCGGACTTGCCCTTCACGATGAGCTTGTCGTAGCCGGCGTGCTTCAGCTCGGGTCCGAAGAACCCTCCCATCATGGAGAACCCGAACAGGAGCGTTTGCGGGGAGATGGCGGAGACGATGGTGCGGTTGCAGCTCGGGGCGGGCGTCCCCACCAGGAGGCCGGTGCCGAAGACGAGGAGGTTCTCGGGATCGAAAGGCCCCACCTCCGGGGGCACGCGGTCCCAGAAGATCTTCGCGTTGGTGCCCAGCCCCCCCAGGTGGAGCTCGGTGAGCCTCGGATCCGTGGCCACCCGCTCCACGTTCCCCCGGGAGAGATCGACTTCCAGGTTGAACCCCATCTCCGCGTATCGCATCGGTCGTCCCCTGTCGATGTCTCCGGTTCGGCCCGCCCTCCGTCCGCCGCCGCCGGGCCGGAAACCGACGCCCGATTCCGTTCGAACGTCCGTTCGATCCGGCTCTCCGAGATGCTAGTCCGGGGCGCCGGGATTGTCAATCCAAGGCGGACCGTTCCGGGGGGATTCCCCGGGGGCTCAGAAGAGCTTCCGGTGCCGCCACCGCTTCGGGAGGTGGGCGCCCAGGACGGCGATCACGAAGGCCGCGGACACCAGGACGCCGGCGGGGCCGCAGGCGGGGGTGCCGGGCGCGCGAGAGGCGCCGGCGGGGACGAGGAGGATCCCGGCCAGGAGCGCGAGCTTCAGGAAGGTGGCCCACCCGCAGAGCTCCCGCCAGAGCTCGCGGTGCCGGAGGAGCTCGGCGAGGAAGAGCAGCACCCCGCTCCCCCCGGCGAGGACCCACCAGCCTCGCACCGCGCTCCCCCCGCTCCCCCCCGGGCCCCCTCCCGCGCCCCCCACGCCGAGGATGATCCCCCCCGCCCCCACGGCGGCGGCCAGCAGGTGCACGGCCCGCACGAACACGGACCCCGTCCGGACCCACTGCGGCCGCTCCCCCACCCTCCCGAGCCTGGCGTCGTTTTCCGACATGGTGTGGGAGAACCCTACCCCGCCCCCCTCCGGGACCTCCAGTCTTCCCCCGCCCGTGGGAGCGCGCGGGACACCGGGCGCGCTCCCGCGGCGGCCCGCGGCAGACCCCGTCCCACGGGC
>JAOZQC010000050.1 GCA_029932425.1 Planctomycetota bacterium
GCGCAGCGCGGACTCCCGGACCCCGCCGTCGGGGTCCCGCGCCAGGAGGAGGAGGTCGGGAACGGAGTCCCGGGCGCCGAGGCGGAGGAGGGCGGCGGCCGCCTCCCGCCGCACCGCCGCCTCCGGGTCCCGGGCGGCCCGGCGGGCGAGGGGCAGGTCCTCTCCGCCGCCCAGGCCCGCGAGCACGCGGACCGCGTACCTCCGGCACCGGGGATCCCGGCTGGAGAGGGCCGCGCGCGCTCCGGGGGGGAGCTCCGCCGCGCCGCACCCGAGGAGACCCTCGGCGGCGAGGTGGAGGATCGAGGGGAGCGTCAGGGGCCGGTCGAGGATCTCGCCGAGCCAGGGGGCGGCCTCCGGACTGCCCAGATCGCGGAGCAGCCGCACCACCCGGCGCCGGCGGATCAGGTCGCGGGGAAGCCCGCGACCCACGGCCACCGCCGCCCGGGCGGCCAGGTCCCGGTCCAGGAGGAGGACCTGGAAGCGCGCGGTGCCCGGTCTCAGGGCGTCCTCGCGGTCCAGGCCGATTCGCACGATGCGGCGGTACTCGCGGAGACGGCGCACCTCCGGGGGCTCCCCCCGCCGCTCCATCTCCCGGAGGGCGGCGGCGGCCCGCACCCGGACCTCCGCCGAGGGGGAGCCGAGAGCGGCCTCCAGGGCGGGCCGGGCGGTGTCCCCCAGGGAGACGAGACGCCGGAGGGCCCGCTCCCTCTCCTCGTACCGGTCGGAGGCGAGGGCCTCCACCGCCTCCCGGACGGCCCGGGAGCGACCGGCCCGGATCTCGCCCGCGGGCCTCCAGGGCAGGGCCAGGAGGAGGAGGAGGACCAGCGCGCAGAGAATGAGCCAGGGGTGGCGTCGCACGCCTCCCCGGCGTGCGAATGCCCTGCCGGGCGGGAGCCGGCCCGGAAGCCGCCCCCGGGCGTTCATCCGGTTCGACGGGGTTCACTCCGTTCGACGGCCCGGCGGGCCCCGCGGGCGGCGGTGGGCCTCGTTTTGGGGGTCTTCCCGCCGGGTCCGGGGGATAGAATGCGTGCTCCTGTGGGAACCGACACGGACGGAGAGGCCGGGACCGCCGGCCGGGAGACGGTTCATGCGGGAAGAGGAAAGGCCGGGGGAGATCGCGGGGATCGAGCTGGGGGAAGGCGAGCCCTGGGAGCCGTGGGAGACGAAGCTCGTGGTCTGGAGCATCGCCGTGGGCCTCCTCGTCCTCCTGGTGGGAGGCTACCTGGTCCACACCCTGATCCTCGCCGGGTGACCCCCCGTGGCCGTGGTGGAGATCGTCCTCGAGCAGCGCGACGGGCGCTGGATCGGCAGGGGTGAGGGCCTGGAGGCGGAGGCCCCCGATCTCTTCGAGCTCGACGAGCTCCTGCGGCGGGGGATCGAGGCCTCCGGGCGCTTTCCGGCGGGCGAGAGGGTCGAGGTCTTCCAGGCCTGCGATCGGCGGATGATCCCCCCCTGGATGCGCCCCTACCACTCCCACTACTTCAACCGCACCTTCGCCTTCGTGGTCGGAGAGGAGGCAACCTGATGGCCGCAAGCGACGTCAACCGCAAGTGGACCTCCGGCATGCTGAGCACCGAGGACTGGTGGGCCGTGTGGCTCGGCCTGCTCATGGTCCTCCTGGGGCTCGCCTCCGTCTTCGGCGTGGACCTCGTGGGGTGGGTCACCCAGCCGAGGACGTGGATCGAACCCGGCAAGGGCTTCAAGGTGGCGGGGCGGGCCTGGCAGGGGTTGGGACCCGCCGGGGGCTTCCTGGTGACCTACCTCGTGTTCACGGCGGTGACCATGGTGGGCGCCGCCTGCATGAGATGGAACGTCCGGAAATACCTCTGCGCCTGGACGGTGCTCTACCTGATCACGTGGGGGTGCTGGTTCCTGGGCCGGCACGCGCGCATCGCCGCCATGTCGAACCAGTACGAGACCTACGGCATCACCTGGAGTCTGGGCATGGGGGGAGGAGGGGCCTACCTGCTCTGCCTGGCCGTGGGCCTGGCCATCGGCAACCTCTTCAAGCGCGCAGCCGCCTTCCTCCGGGAGGCCGCCAAGCCGGAGTGGTTCATCAAGGCCGCCATCGTGTACCTGGGCGTGAAGCTCGGAGTGAAGTCGATGGAGGCGGCGGGCTTCGCGTTCGACATCGCCGTGGCGGGCGCCGCGGCCACCGTGGTCGCGTATCTCCTGTTCTGGCCCGTCTCCTACCTCATCTGCCGCCGCCTGTTCCGGATGACCCGCGAGTGGGCGGCGTGCCTCTCCTCCGGAGTCTCGGTGTGCGGCGTGTCGGCCGCGGTGGCCACCGGGGGCGCCATCAAGGCCCGCACCTTCGTGCCGGTGGCGGTGTCCATCCTCGTGGTGGTGTGCACGATCTTCGTGATCGTGGGGCTGCCGCCGATCTTCACCGGGACGTTGCTCGACGAGCCCATGGTGGCCGGCTCGGCGGTGGGGATGACGGTGAAGACCGACGGCGGGGACGCCGCCACCGGGGCGATCCTCGACGACATGATGCGGGCGGCGAAGGCGAAGGAGACCCCCGGGGAGGTCTGGCAGGAGGGCTGGATCCTGACCTCGGCCATCATGACCAAGATCTGGATCGACATGTTCATCGGGATCTGGGCCTTCGTCCTGGCGTTCCTCTGGATCTACCGCGTGGAACGGAAGCCCGGACATGCGCGCCCCCCGGCGTCCGAGATCTGGTTCCGCTTCCCCAAGTTCGTCCTGGGCTACCTCTTCGCCTGGCTCGTCTACGTGCTCATCGCGGCCGTGGCGCCGGGGGCGACGGGGGCCGCGAAGGTGGGGGCCGTGCCCGTGGAAGGGGCCATGCGGCACCTCTTCTTCATGCTCACCTTCACCTCGATCGGCGTGATCACCGACTTCTCGAAGCTCCGGGGCATCGGCAAGCCCGCGCTGGCCTACTCGCTCATGCAGTTCCTCATCATCCCCCCCGTGGCGCTGGTCATCGCCTGGATCTTCCATCACGGGATGATGCCCCCCGTGGCGGGGCGGTAGCGGGCCGTGCCTCCCGCCCGGTCCCGGATCATGGACGCGGCCGCCCGTTCCGCCCCCCGGGAGGGGAGGGAGCGACCGCCCGAAGGGCGAGGCAGGCGGCCGCGCGGCGTGTATACTCGAGGCATGCGGAAGGCGGCGTTCCTCTTCCTGCTCGTGCCGGTCCTCCTCTCCGCCGCCCCGTCCCGCGCCGGCGGGAAGGACCCGGACCGGGAGTTCCGGGCGCGGGTGGACCGGGCCATCACGAAGGGCTGCGCCTACCTCGCCGCCGCCCAGTCTCCGGACGGCACCTGGAAGAGCCCCTACGACGGCAAGTGGCCGGGCGGCGCCACCGCCCTCTGCCTGCTCGCCCTGCTCACCTCCGAGTACAACGTCTGGTCCGACACGGTCCAGAAGGCCTACCGGTACGTCCTGGCGCAGAACTTCACCCGGACGTACTCCGCGGCGCTGGCGATCATGGCGGTGGAGGCCCGCCGCATCCCGCCGGAGGAGTTCAAGGCTCTCCGCGAGGGGAGGAAGGTCCCGAAGCCGAAACGCAAGCTCACCAGGGAGGAGAAGGCCTTCGTGGCGCGCCACGTGAGGATGCTGCTCGAAGGGCGGCAGCACGACGCCTGGGGCTACCCCAAAGATCCGAACGGCCAGGGGGACTGGGGGGGAGACCTCTCGAACACCCAGTATGCCGTCCTCGCCTTCAAGTCCGCGGCCCGGTGCGGGGTGAGGATCGAGGAGGAGGACTGGCTTCGCATCCTCCGCATCGTGCTGAACGCCCAGGAGAAGAAGGGGCCCCGGGTGCGGCTGGTGGTGGGGCGCGGGAAGGGCCCCCGGTCCTCCCTGGAGACGCGCCTCGCGGAGGCCCGGGGCTGGCGCTACCGCTGGCCCTACTCCGTGAAGGTGGGGGCGTCCACGAGCACGGTGAACCCGCCTCCGAACGACAAGCCCTCCGGGAGCATGACCACCGCGGGAATCTCCTGCCTGGCCATCATCCACAGCGAGCTCTACCGGAGCCGCCGCTACCGCAACAAGATCCGCCGGGTGGCCAAGGCGCTCGACGACGGCTTCGCCTGGCTCCAGGAGCACTGGTCCGTGACGGAGAATCCGGGCGGTCGCCGCGCCTGGCACTACTACTACCTCTACGGGCTCGAGCGCGCGGGCGTCCTCGCGGACCGGAAGTGGATCGGCCCCCACGACTGGTACCGGGAGGGGGCGGAGTTCCTCCTCGACCGCCAGGGGGTGAACGGCTCCTGGCAGGGGGACATCCTCTCCACCTCGTTCGCCCTTCTCTTCCTGAAGCGCTCCACGCGGCCCGTGGCGCTCACGGGCCTTGGGCGGTGAGCCGGCCGGGGTCGGGGAGGGGCACGACACCCGCTCCGGGAGGCTGACGCGGCCGGGATCCCGCCCCGCCTTCCTCGGCGGGATGCATGCTTTCGCGGGACCTCGCCCGTACGCCTGAGGAGGAATGCAGGCCGGGAGTGCGGGAGGCGGTCCTCGCGTCCGCCCGGATCGGGTGTCGCGGGCCGGACGGCCCCCCCCCTTCTCCATCCCCGGGCGAGCCTTCCTTCTCCGCCCCGTGCTCGAACCGAGGGCGGGAGGGAAGGCGGCGGGCGGCCCGGCGCGGCCCCTCCGAATCGAGAGCCGGCATGATGATCGCGGCCCCCACCGGGTCCGCGGGGCTTCCGACATCGTCGCGCCGGTCACGGACTCGGGCGGGACCCGGCGGCGGTGGCGCGCCGCCCGCCGGGCGGCGAGGAGGGAGAGGCCGCGGTACGCGGCCGGGCGGGAGGATCCGCCTCCCCCGGGGAGAAGAGGTGCGAACGATGAAGCCCCTGGGGGGGCCGCCCCCGGATTCCCGGGGGGCGCGGTGCTGGCCCGGGGGCGGGCGGACGGGGTATCGTATCGGGGCCGCATCGAGGTCGCGTCGCCGGGGACGACGCCCGTGAGAGGATTCCGACCATGAGGATGAAACTGCTCGTCTCGCTGGCCTGCCTGGCCTTCCTCGCCGGGGGGCCGGCCGCGCCCGCCGGTGAGGACGCCGCCGCCCACTACCGGGCCGGCCGGAAAGCCGAGGCGGCGCGCGATTTCAAGACCGCCCTCGCCGAGTACGACGAGGTGCTGGATCTCGACGAGGACTACGAGGACGCGTTCGAGCGCTGGGACGCCTGCCAGAAACTGGCCGAGTGGCAGGAGTCCCTGGAGGGGCGGAAGCCCGGAGCCGCGGACCTCGTCCGGCTCGGCGAGGTCTACTACGGCCTCAACCGGTTCGAGGACGAGCGGAAGTGTTACGAGGACGCCCTGCGACTCGATCCGAACCTGAGCGAGGCCCACGGCCACCTCGCCCTCTGGTACTACACCCGGGGGGGGAAGATCGCCGACGTGGTCCGCGAGACCCTCCGGTTCCTGGAGACGAGTCCCTACCGGGAGCACCTGGGGCGGGCGATCGCCGACTTCAAGGTCTACGGGGTGCTCCGCACGCTGGGCCGCCCGGCCCTGGCCGACGTCCTTACGAGGTACCGGAAAGCGTACGGGAAAGACCGCCGGGCGGCGGCGGGGATCCTGGAGGAGGCGGCGGGCCGGAAGGACATCCCGGATGCGTTCCGGACCTGGCTCTACGCCCGGGCGGGCCGGACGCGCATGGCGGGGGGGGACCTCGAGGGGGCGCGCCGGGACTTCCGGGAGTGCCTGAAGCACGTGGCCTGCGCCTCCACCCTCCAGGCGCGGCTGGGGCTGGCCGCCCTGGACGTCCGCGAGGGCAAGCTCGCCGCCGCCCTGGAGAACCTCCGGGCCGCGGTGGCCGAGGGGTCGGCGGCGTGCAAGTCCATCGCCGCCCAGCGCGAGAAGGCCTTCCGGCCGCTGTTCGAGAGCGACGACCCCGCCGTCCGCGAGGAGATGAAGAGGCTCTCGGACCCCGTGCGGGGGGACGACCCGATCCGGGAGCGGATCAAGGCGGCCTGCGCGAGGGCGGCGAAGGAGGGCAAGCTCGTCCTCCTCGAGGCCTACGGTCCCTACTGCCCCTCCGTGATGGCCATGGAGGAGACCCTGGCACACCCCGAGGTCCGGGCCGTCATCTCGGAGAAGTACGTCCTCGTCCGCCTGGACTACGGCGCGCATCACCGGGGCATGTCGGTGGACGCCCAGTACGGCGATCTCTTCCAGACGTTCGGAGTGCCCTGTTTCCTCGTCCTGGACCCGGACGGCGACATCGTCTCCATCGAGAAGGACGCCGCCCTCTACCGGGTGGAGAACCGGTGCTACGATCCCGCCAGGCTCGCGAAGTGGCTCACCGAGACCGCGAACGAGGGCTGACGCCGGCCCGGGGGTGGGGGGGGCGATGAGGAACCTGCTCGTGGCCGCCGAGGTCTTCCTCTCCGGCGGCGCGGTGATGGTGGTGGAACTCCTGGGCGTCCGCCTCATCTCGCCCTACTACGGCACCGGCATGGTGGCGTGGGCCTCCCTCATCTCGGTGGCCCTGGCCGCCCTGGCCCTGGGCTACGCGGTGGGGGGGCGCCTGGCGGACCGGAAGCCGAGCCGGCGCGTCTTCCACCAGGTGGTGGTGGTCTCCGGGCTCGGCATCACGGCGATACCTCTCTACGCCCCCGCCCTCATCCCCCTCTTCGAAGGTGCGGGGCTCCGGCTGGGGGCCCTCCTCGCCGCCACCGTCACCTTCCTTCCCCCGCTCTTCCTCCTGGGGGTGGTCTCCCCCTTCGCGGTGCGGATCACGGCGCGGGCGCTGGAAGGGGTGGGGGGGACGGCGGGGCGCATCTACGCGATCGCCACCGTGGGCTCGGTGGCCGGGACCCTGGCCGCGGGGTTCCTCCTGGAGCCCCTCCTCCGGATCAACACCACCCTCACGGCCGTGGGGGTTCTCGTGGGGTCCGCGGGCCTCGCAGGCCTCCTGGTCCGTCCCTCGCCCGGAACGGCGTTGCCTCCGGTCCTCCTCGCCGCGCTCGCCCTGCTCCCGGCGGCGAGGGGCGCCGCCCCGCCCGGCCGGCTCCTCTTCCGGGCCGACAGCCCCTACCAGAGGGTGGAGGTGCTGGACCGCGGCGGGGAGCGGTGGCTCCTCCTGGACGGCTGTGTCCACTCCCACCTGGACCTGTCCGGGGGATCGCCGCGCGTGGCCTGGGGCTACCCCCGGCTCTTCGCCATCCTGCCCGGATTCCGGCCCCGGGCCCGGCGGCTGCTCCTCCTCGGGCTGGGGGCGGGGGCCGCCTTTCCCCTCCTGGACCCGGAGGGATACGAGGTGACGGTGGTGGAGATCGACCCCGTGGTGGTGGAGGCGGCCCGCCGGTGGTTCGGCACGATCCCGGAGGGGCTCCCCGTCCGCGTGGAGGACGCCCGGGCCTTCGTGCGCCGCACGCGGGAACGCTTCGATCTCGTCCTCCTCGACGTCTGCGGCTCCGACCGGATGCCCGAGCATCTCGCCACCGTGGAGTGCTTCCGGGAGATCGCCCGCATCCTCACCCCGGAGGGGCTCCTGGCCGTGAACGCCATCGGGGCCCGGAAGGGCCGGGGGCTGGCGGCCCTCCGCCGGACGCTCGGGGCGGTGTTCCCCCACGTCCGGGCTTTCGCCACGCATCCCGAGGCGGAGATCACGAACGTGGTCTACTGCGCCTCCCTCCGCCCTCTGCCCATGCCCTGGGCGTTCGAGTCGGAGTTCGCCCCGCGGGAGGTGGATCTTCCCGGGGGAGCCCTCCTCGAGGACCAGTGGAACCCGTTCAACGCCTGGAACGCGCCCTGGGCCCGGAGGATCCGGAGCACCCGGCGGGAGAGGTACGGGCGGTGAGGATCCGGGGCTGGCTCCTCCCGGGTCTCGGCCTGGCCCTCCTCGCGGCTTGCGGCGACGAGGGGGAGGTGGAGAGGCGGCCCCCGGCACTGGAGCTGCGCGTCCTGGACGAGGGCGGACGGGCCGTGGCGGGGGCGGAGGTCTCCCTCCACGTGATGTGCGCCTACTGCCTCGAGGCGAAGCGCCGGGACGCCGCCCGCTCCGGGGAGGACGGACGGGTGATCCTCGATCCCGGTCCTCCGCCCGGCCCGGAGGAGTGGTTCGTGGTGGCGGCGCGGGCCCCGGGTCGGGGAGCCGTGACACTGCCGCTCGCGGAGGCCCGGCGGGGAATCCGCCTGGCCCCCGGTCATCCGGTGGAGGGGCTGGTCACCGATCTCCGGGGCCGGCCCCTGGCGGGGGCATGGGTCTCGAGCCCCCCATTCCCTCCGTACGCCGTCAGCACCCGCACCGACGAGCGCGGGAGGTTCCGGCTTGAGTCCCTGGCCGACGACGCCTGGATCCGTGCCCGGGCCCCCGGCTACGCTCCCCTCGATATCTCCCTCTCCCTCTATCCCGTGGAGAACCGGGACCTCGTGTTCTACCTCACGCCCGGCCGCCGCGTGGCGGGGCGGGTCACGGATTCCGCGGGGAGGGGAGTGGGGGGCGCGATGGTGGAGCTGGACCAGGAGGTGCGCTCGCGATACCGGGCCGACGCCGACGGCCGGTTCTCCATCGACCGGACTCTTCCGGACTGGGAGGTGGTACTCACCGCGCGGGCCCCGGGGTTGATCTCGGAGCCGGTCACCGCCCTCTGCGGGGGGACGGGGGTGGTCCTCCCTCTCTACCGGCCGGCGGCGGTGGAGGGACGGGTGCGGGACGGCGAGACCGGGCGCCCCGTCCGCGACTTCGAGATCTGGAAGCCGGCGGGAAAGCGGCTCCCGGGAGGGAGGTTCCGGGTGGAGGGGCTCCTGCCGGGCCGCTCCCGGATCGAGATCCGGGCGGGGCCGCTTGCGGGGGAGACGGAGGTGGACCTCCGGGAGGGTGAGACGCGGCGGGGGGTCGTGGTGGCCCTCTTTCCCGCGGGGTGGGCGGGCCCCGAGGAGCGCGCGGGGGAGATCCCCGTGCGGGTCCGGACGCTCGCCGCGGCGGGAGGCCCGGCCGCGGGGGCAGGGATCCGACTCGCGGGGACCGAGCGGCGGACGCGCTCGTCCGCCGCGGGCGAGGCGGTGCTCCGGCTGCCTCCCGGTCCCCGGGAACTCCTTTTCGGCGGTGATTTCGAGGCGTACGCGCCCGCCCGGGTGCGGATCGATCCCCGATCGCAAGGGGAGATCACGGTGCGGCTGCGGAGAAACCCCGATCTCATCCTCGAGTTTCGGGGGACGCCGGCCCCCCCGGGTACGAAGGTCTGGCTGCACCGGGGGGGAAAGGTGGCGGAACGGATGATCGAGGGGGAGGAGGCCCGGCTACCCGCCTCCCGAACCGACCTCCTGGACGTGCTCGTGGAGGCGAAGGGCTATCTCCCCGAACTCCTGCGGGAGGTCCGGATCCCCGACGACGGACGCATCCCCGTGCTCCTCCGCCGGGGGCCCGTGATCCGGGGGCGCTGCCTGGGGGAGGGCGGGCATCCCCTGGCCCGGGTGGTGGCGGAGATCGAAGAACTCTCCTCGAAGGCCCGGCAGGAGACCGCGGGAGACGGTCTGTTCCGGGTGGGGCCCCTTCGTCCCGGCCGGTACCGGCTCCTCGTGTACGCCCGCAACGTGCGGAGCCGGCGGTTCGAGATCGAGGTGGGGGAGAAGGACGTGGATCTGGGCGACATCGCGCTGCAGGCGCCCAGCGATCTCCGGATCCTCGTCGTGAACCGCACGGATCGGCCCGTGGCCGGCGCCCACGTGGAGACCTCCTACCTGGTGGCCGCCAAGGGCCTGACCGACGCCGCGGGCCGGATCACCCTGCCGGGCACGGAGGCCTCCGACCTCCTCCGCGTCCGGGCGGACGGGTACCTGGATGCCTGGCAGGAGATCTCCGTCTCCCCGGACCGGTACCGGGAGGACGTGGTGGTCCGGCTCACCCGGGCCGCCCGGCTCCTGGTGCGGGTGGTGGACGGGGAAGGGCGTCCCGCCCCCGTGCTGCTCCCGGACCGGGAAGACCTCGCCGCGCACCGGGTGGGGCCGGGACAGCTCGTTCTCGACGGGCTCCCCCCGGGTCTCCTCGAGATCGAGCTTTCGGACCGGGAGGGGCGCCGGGGAACGCTCCGGACCTGGATCCGGGAGGGGGACGACCGGGTGGAGCGGGTGGTCCTGGAATAGGCCGGCCGTCCCCGGGGCGCCCGGATCCGTCCCTCCGGAATTCCGTGCCTCGGGCGGGTCTTGTATACAATACGATTCCTGTGGGACGACCCTCCGATGAGGGGTGCAGTCATGACGATCCGGTTCGCGACGTTCCTCGTGGTGATGATCGGCTCCCTCGCCTGCGTGGCCTACGGGCTCCTGTTCCACACGCAGACCGTCTACAAGATGCCGAACCCGGAAGAGGATCCCGTCATCCTGGACGAGGAGCACGTGCAGGAGCTCGGAGAGATCCGACTCACGGAATGGATCTCCTCCGAGCGGATCACCACCCTCGCCGACCACCTGGCCGCCGTGGGAAACGACCGCGAGGTGGCCGATCCTTCGGATCTCCACCGCCTCATCGACCTGGAGCGGGTTGCCGAGTGCTTCTCGTGAACACAGTGACGGGCGGGTCGCGCTGAGCGCGGCCGCAGGCGGCGGGACCATGGCACAGAAGAAGCGGAAGCGGATTCCGAGCCTTCACCGGTGGCGGACCGTGTCCCAGGTCTTCTTCCTCCTCGCCCTGAACCCCTACTTCTTCCTCTACCGGGGCTTCTGCTTCCCGGCCATGAACTGCTGGGCCTGTCCCGCGGCCGCCTTCGGCTGTCCCATCGGCGCCATCGGGCACTTCCTGGTCCTCGGCCTCGTGCCCTTCCTGGCGGTGGGCGTCATCCTCCTCGCGGGGGCGCTGGTCGGCCGGATGATCTGCGGCTGGGTCTGCCCCTTCGGGTTCCTGCAGGACCTGATGATGAAGGTCCCCGTGCCGAAGCTCCGCCTCCCGCACGTCCTCTCCTACCTCAAGTACGCGGTGCTCGCGGGCATGGTCTTTCTCGTGCCCCTCACCTTCGGGATCGAGAAGACGGAGTCCGGCGTGGCGGGGAGCGACTTCTTCTTCTGCAACTACTGCCCCGCGGGGACGCTCGAGGCGGCGATCCCGGTCCGTCTCTTCGGCAGCCGCCTGGGGGGGGAGACGACCGCCCCCGCCCCGGAGGAGGGATCCGAGGAGGGGGCGGAGGCGGCGGTGGCCGCCGGGGAGGAGGAGCCGGGCGGTGACCTGGGACTCGGCGGGGGCGCCGCCTTCGGGGATCCCGAGCTGCCCGTGGACGAGGGGGAGGACTGGCTCGCCTCCGCGACGGCGGCGGAGCCCCCGGCGCTCTCGGCGGGCGTCCGGTTCTGGCTCCTCTCGCCGCGGATGTGGGTGCTCTACCTCTTCCTCGCCGCCTTCCTGTTCATCCGCCGGCCGTTCTGCCGCGCCGTCTGTCCCATCGGCGCCCTCTTCTCGCTCCTCAACCGTTTCTCCTTCTTCCGGCTCCGGGTGAAGAAGGACGCCTGCAAGGAGTGCCGCCTCTGCGAGAAGCACTGCCCCACCGACAACCGGGTCTACATGAACCCCGCCTCCCAGGACTGCGTCCGCTGCCTGGAGTGCGTGGCCTGGTGCAAGCAGGACGCGGCGAAGATCGGCCTGGTCCGCGCCCGCCCGGACGAGAGCTACTGGGAGTGATACCGTATCATCCGGGTGATGCGAAAACGGCGCCGTAGACTCCTGTTCTCTCTCGGCGCGGTCCTGGTCCTCCTGGGGGCGGGCTGGATCGCCGTTCCCGCGGTCCTCTCCTCGGACTGGGGGCGGGCCCGGCTCGAGCGGGCGCTGGCGGGCGCCCTCGGGCGGCCGGTGACGCTGGGGGAAGTGGACTTCGGGTGGTCCTCGGGTATCCGGGTCCGGGGCTTCGCCGTGTCCGGCTTCCGCGCCCGGAACCTCCGCGCCCGGCCCTCCTGGCTTTCCTTCCTCGGGCGTACGCCCAGGCTCCGGAAGGTGATCGCGGAGGGCGTGGAGGTGGTGGTGACCCGCGACGCCGGGGGGCGGTGGAGGAGCCCCGCTCTCGAGGGGAGGGAGGCGCGGGAGGCCGGGGGAGGCGGGGCCCGGG
>JAOZQC010000482.1 GCA_029932425.1 Planctomycetota bacterium
AATCGGTGGAGCCTCGGCAACGAGCACATCCGGTTCGATGCCGTGGCCGGTGGCGGCCCCGTTCGCTCCATCCCCCGCGTGGTGCTGCGGGGGGAGCTGGGCCCGTCCTGCTGGCTTCCCCTCCGCATGAGGACCCGTGCCCGGGTCACGGCACACATCGTGGACGAAGAGGGACGGCCGGTGCCGAAAGGCGAGTTGATCTACCTCGGCTACGGGGTGCCCTACACCCCCGACTGGGCGGACGACCACGGCACGAGAAAGGGCCGGCGTCTTGCCGGCGCGGACGGCGAGTGCGTGCTGTTTCTGCCCGCGGGGAGGTTCGACCTGCTGGCCCGCCGCCCCGGGGGGGTGTTCGGGCCCCCTTCCGGGATCCGGGTGCAGGAGGGTAGGGCCTCCGAGGTGTCGGTCACGGTGGGGGCCGATCCTCCGAACGTGATCGAACTCTCCGTGGTGGACGAAGAGGGCCGCCCCGTGGCGGGAGCCCTGGTCGCCATGGAGTACCTCCAGGGGCTGGCGGAGACCTTCCGGAGGAACCCCGCCTGGGAGGGGGACGCCGAACCGACGGTGTTTCAAGCGGACGAGAACGGGAAGCTCCGGCTCCTCCTTCAACCCACGACGGAACCCCTGGTCCTGGCGGTGGGCGGCAAGAGGCACCGCTGCCTCTCGGTCACCGTGGACAACTCCCCGGGGCCGGAGCGCCGCTACACGGTGATCCTCCCCGACCGCCCCACGTTCCAGGTCTCCCTGATCACGCCGGGCGGACCGCTCCCCGCCGAAGTTCCGGTGCTGGTCCGTCTCGGTTCCGCCGGTCATCGCGGTGCGTCCGGGCGCACTCCCTCGGTGGCGCTGGGAGTAGTGGAGCCCGCGGTCCACGCGAACCGCGACGACGAGATGCCCACGTTCACGCTCTGCGGTCATCTGGACTTCGGCCCCGAGAAGCTGCCGGGCCGATCCACCTGGAAGGTCTCCCTCGAGTTCCCCGGTTCCTTCGTGTTCCGGGCCCATGTCCCCGGTACGGGGACGCGGGAGGTCGAGGTGAAGGTTCCCCCCGAGGGGCTCCGGATCCCCGTGTTCCTCGAGGTTCCCGCGGGCCGGCTGGTGAAGCTTCTGCCGGACCGGACCACCCCGGTCCCCCCGGGCTTCCGGCGACTGGTCGCCCCGGAGACGATGTTCGTCAAGTACTGGATGCTCCGGCCCGCGGACCCCGTCCCCGCGGGAGGCGGCCGCGCGGCGATCCCGGAAGAAGCCCGGGAACTCTTCACGGAGTGCGGGACGGGGGACCGCATGTCCTCCCCGCTCTGGGTGCCCTGGGAGTACACGAAGCTCTGCGTCGTCACGGAGGACGACGCGGGGCACACGCCACCCTTCGTGCGGGAGATCCCGGACGGCCCGGCTCCCGTGGTTCGCGTCCCCTTGCTCACGCGGAGGGAAGACAGCCGGGGGCTCAACCGATGCGTGGTCCAGGTGACGGTGGGCGGGAAGCCCCTGCGGGCCCCGGGCATGTGTCTCATCGCCCGGAAGGTCGGGGAAAGCAGCTCCCGCGAGGCCCTGACGGACCCGGAGGGAAAGGGGGCCTTCTGGCTGCCGCCGGGAAAGTTCTTCCTGTACTTCGCCCCGTCCCAGGCCCCGGCGATCCACAAGACGATCGAGATCCACGCCGGGGACCCGGAGATGAACGTGGAGCTGGAGTTCCCGGGGACATAGTCCGCATCCCTCATCAGGACGCGGGGTTCTTCCCGGATCTCGCCGCCCATTGCCGTGTTGCTCCTCGTCATCGACCTCATCGGGACGTGAATGCATCCCACGACGTGCGAACTTCCCCGAATCAGAGGTTCGTGAGGAGGTCCCGCAGCAGGGGCGGCTGCTTCCGGTGGGGGAGGTCGCGGAAGAGGAGGGCGATCCGCGGCTCGGGGGACCGATCGAGGAGGCGGCCGAGCGCGGCGAGGGCGAAGGCCCGGTGAGCGGTCACCTCGTCCCGCTTCGCGATCTCGACCAGGGGCCCGACGGCGGCCCTGTCCCCCAGGAGGCCGATCCCGATCGCGGCCGCGCCCCGGACGTAATGGAGGTCCGCTCCCCCCTTCACGGTGAGGAGCTCGAGGAGAGCCCCCAGGTCCTCCTTCCCTCCGGCCAGGCCGATCTCCCAGCCGGCCGCCCGGTAGAGGTCGGGCAGCGTGGCGGGAGGTCCGAGGGCCTTGAGGTCCTCGAGCCCCACCTTCCTCCCGAGGAGCCCCAGGACCAGCAGGCAGTACGTGCGGTAGCCGGGGTCGAGGCCCCTCTTGAACACGATCTCCCGGAGATCGCTCACGGAGCCCTCGTCCCCGGTGAGTCCCAGGGCCAGCGCCGCCGCGGCGTGGGTCGAGGAGCGGTATTTCGTCCGGTCCCTCGCGGTCAGAAGCTCCCGGAAGACGGGGTTCGCCGCGGTGCTCCCGATCGTGCCGAGGGCGAGGGCCGCGTGCGCCGCCCGGTAATGGTCCTTCGCGGGACACTCCGCGAGACCGGCGAGCGCCTTGACGATCCGGGCCCGCAGGGCGGCTGTCCCCGGAAGCGCGTCGTGGACGCGGGCGAGGGCGTGGATCGAGGAGAGGACGGTCATGCGATCGGACGCCCCGAGACCCTTCTTCCCGAGGAGGACCCGCGCCGGGGCCTTCCCGGGGAAGGCCCCGAGGGCGAGGGCGGCCGACGCCGCGACCTTGCGATCCCGGCCCGCGAGAACCCCGAGAAGCAGCCTCCGGCTCCTCTCCCCGCCGATCCGGCCGAGGGCCTGGCAGGCGTGCGCCTTCAGCATCGGGCGGCCCTTCAGCCGGAGCGTGGCGGCCAGCGCGTTCACCGAGCTCGCCTCCCCCAGCTCGCCCAGCGCCACCGCCAGGCCGGAGGCCGACGCGTCGTCTTCCGCCTTCACCGCGGCCACGAACCGCCGGCGGACGGCGGGAGCGGCGTCCGCGCACCCGGCGAGCCCGAGCCCGAGGGCGGCGCAGGCCGCGATGTTCCCTTCCGTGCTCCCGAGGTGGCCGAGGAGCGCCTCCCGGGCCCTCGGACCGCCGAGGAGTCCCAGGGCGAGCAACGCGTCCTCCCGCACGTCCGGATCCGGATCGTCGAGCCGTCTCGCAAGGAGCGGGAAGGCCCGCGGATCGCCGAGCT
>JAOZQC010000483.1 GCA_029932425.1 Planctomycetota bacterium
CCCGGCGCCCCCCCCCCCGCGGCGCCGGGGCGGGACGCCGCGCCCCTCCTCCTCCGGCGCCCCCCGCCTGCGGCCCCGCCGGAGGTCGACCGGTACTTGTTCTTGACACGCCGGACCTCCCCTGGTGTCGTTTTCGTGGTCCCCGCGGCCGGATCGAGGTCCGGATCGAGGCCGCGGGGAAACGATCCCACCGACGGAGAGAGATCGGGAACGCGTTCGGATCGGCGAGGTCACCCGCCTCCGCTCCGACCGGAGCGGTGGACCCGTACACTCGATTCCGCGGTGAAGAGGGTGCGGATCCCGGGAAGGGAAGAACCGTGAGCCTGCCTTGTTCGCGGGGGCGTGCGGCGGTGCGGGGAGGATCCGCGGGGGCGCAGGCATCCCGGGGGCCCCCGGAGGCGCCGGGAACTTCCCGCGAGCAAGGCAGGGTGAGATGACGGAGAAGACAGCGAACGTTTCCCCCCGGTCCGCCTCGATCCTCATGACCTTCCGGCGTTGCGACCTGCCGCCCGTGAGCGACGCACTGGTCCTGGGCCGGCGCGCCCCCGTGGGCTCGAACGGCGTGGTGCGCGCCCTGCAGGCCATGAGCCCGGGCATGGTCCGGCTCATCCGGCTGGAACACCCGGTGATCGAATCGGTGCTGGTCCGGGAGTCCGACCTGCGCAAGGTCCCCGAGGAGATGCTCGTCCGCCTCCTCGTGGAGCAGGCCAGCCCGATCATGGACGAGACGGACGCCCTCAACGTGGACATCGACCTGGAGCTGAAAGTGCAACTGGAAACCCGGATCCCGCCGGAAGCCGACCGGTGACCGAGGCCGGGATCGCCGCCGTCGAGACCCTCGCGCGGCCGGCCGCCATCTGCGACCCCGCCGCCACCCTGAACCAGGTGCTGCGCCCCCTCTCGGACCACGGGGCCCTCTTCCTCCGGAAACGGGAGCGGTGGTGCGTGCTCCGTCCCGAGGCCGTGGCCGGGCATCCCGTCACCCGTCTCGTGGCGGACCTGCCGCTGGTCCGGGCCCCGGTCCTCTCTCCGGAGATCACTCCCGCGGAGGCGCTGGCCACGCTGGAGCGGGAAGGGGCGCCCGTGGGCATCCTCTCCGCCGACGGGGAACCGGCCCGTTACGTGAACCTGGACGATCTCCGGCGGGCCGTGCTCGAGCAGGCGCGGACGGCCGAGAGACTGGGCCGGCATCTCCTCCACGCGCTGGAGACGGGCCGCATGCTCGTGTGGGGACTCGATCTCGAGACCCCGGACGACCTGGGCCGTATCGACCTCTCCTCCCTGCAGGTGGCGGGTCCCGTCGAGGAGATCCTGGGCCTCCCGCTCCGGGAGGTCCGGGCCTTCGGGACCGAGTGGGCCGGACGACTCGTCCATCCGGAGGACGTCGGCGCCGTTCGGGAGGGGCTGGCGGACCTGGTTTCCGGCCGGGACGGAGCGCCTCCCTCCGTGATGAGGATCCGGCACGCGGACGGCCGCTGGGTGGCCCTGCAGTCCACGATCCGGCTCCTTCGCGACGACGGCGGGGATCCCGTCCGCCTCGAGGGCGTGGTCACCGACGTGAGCGAGACCCTGGCCCGATCGGAGGAGGAGATCGCGCTCGCCCGCCTGCACGAGACGATCTCGCACGCCGGCGGCGGGGAAGCCCTGACCGCGGTCTCCCGGAAGCTCCTGGATCTCTCCGGGGCGGACCTGGCGCTCCTCGTGACCCGGACCGGCCGCGGGGGCTGGCGGATCGCGGCGCGGTGCCCGGAGGAGGGGGAGGGTCGGGTCCCGGACGGACCCGACCCCGGGAAGGAGGAGGCGGCGGCACTCCCGGAGGGATGCCTCGCCTGCCTCGACACGGCCCGGGACGGCCCCGAGCCGGCCGGGGAGGGCGATCCCCTCCCGGATGCGGGCCTCTGCTCCGGCGGCCGGACCTGCCTCCGGCAGCCCCTCCTGGGAAGGGAGGACTTCCGGGCCGCGTACCTCCTCCTCGCGGACGATCCCGGCGCCTTCCCCCCGCCCTTCCGGAACCTGGTGCGGCGTCTCGCCCCCGCTCTCGGCGCCGCCACCCTCGCCTGGCGGTTCGAGAGCGATCTCCGGGAGGCGAACGACGCGCTGGAGGAGAGGGTGCGGCAGCGCACCTTCGAGCTCGAGGTCCTCTACGAGATGGCCCGGAAGCTCGGCACCGCGCTCAACTACGACGATCTCTTCGCGGGCATCGTGCGGGGGCTCGGCCCCGTCATGAACCACGACCTGTCGGCGACGCTCCTCCTCACCGAGGACGTGGAGGATCTCCTCCTCTACCCCCGGCGCCCCGTGCCCCCGGAGCTGCTCGACGAGGTCTGCGACCTCCTGGGGGCCACCTTCGAGGAGCTGACCGGCCGCGCGATCGACCCCGCCCGCCTCCGGGGAACCCTGCGGTATCCCCACCGGCCCCCGGAGGATGCCCGCCGGATCGAGAGGCTCGGGTCGAGCTTCAGCGTGCCCCTCACCGTGGGCCCGGACCGCGAGATCATCGGGATCATCCTGGTCGCCGCGGAGCGCGAGGACGCCTTCGACGAGGACAAGGCCCACCTCCTGGAGACGGTGGTGAACCAGGCCGCCGTGTCCGTGGAGCGCCTGCGCGCGCTCGTGGAGGAGCAGCGCCGGCGGCTGGAGAGCCTGGTGGAGCACCTGCCGGACGGAGTGCTCCTGCTCGCCGAGGACGGAGAGGTCCTCGCCTGCAACGGCCACGCCGCGGAGCGGCTGGGGCTCCTCTCGGGCTGGAAGCGGGGACAATGTCTGGCGGGCGTGGCGGGCCGGCCCCTCGCGGAGGTGCTGGCCCGGGCCGGGAAGGAACCCCTCGAGGTCACCACGCGGGGCGGGGCGCCGCGGATCTTCGAGGTCTCCTCCCACGAGGCCCCGCCCTCGGAGCAGGGGAAGCCCCTGCACGTCCTCGTGCTCCGGGACGTCACCCGGATCCGGGAGATCGAGGCCCAGGCCGCGGCCCAGGACCGTCTCACCGCCATCGGGCGCCTGGCCGGAGGAGTAGCCCACGACTTCAACAACCTGCTCATGGTCATCCTGGGCTACTGCCAGCTCATCGGCCGGGGCCTCCGGGGGGAGGACCCGCTCCGCCAGAGGCTGCGCCAGATCACGGAGGCCGCCCC
>JAOZQC010000051.1:0-4629 GCA_029932425.1 Planctomycetota bacterium
CCGGGCGAGGTCAAGGGCTTCGACCCCACCGTGGCCATGGAGCGGCACGAGGTGAAGAGGTTCGACCCCTTCATCCAGTACGCGCTGGTGGCCGCCGCGGAGGCGGTGCGGGACTCCGGGATCGACTTCGACGCCGTGGACGGCGAGCGCTGCGGGGCCATCGTGGGTTCGGGCATCGGCGGGCTGCAGACCATCGAGGAGCAGTACGACGTGCTGCAGCGCCGGGGCCCCCGCCGCGTGACCCCGTACTTCGTGCCGAAGATCATGATGAACGCCGCCTCCGGGCAGCTCTCCATCACCTACGGGCTCCGGGGGGGCAACTTCGCCACCGCCTCCGCCTGCGCCTCCTCCGCCCACTCCATCGGCATGGCCTTCCGCTCCGTGCGGACGGGGGAACTCGACATCGTCCTCACGGGCGGGGCGGAGGCCGTCCTCACGCCCCTCTGCCTGGCGGGATTCTGCTCCCTGAAGGCTCTCTCCACGCACTTCAACGACGAACCGGAGCGCGCCTCCCGGCCCTTCGACGCGAAGCGGGACGGCTTCGTGATCGCGGAGGGCTCGGGGGTGCTGGTGTTCGAGGCGCTCCCCCACGCCGTGGCCCGGGGCGCGAAGATCTACGCCGAGGTCCTGGGTTTCGGGCAGACCGCGGACGCCTACAACATCGTGCAGCCCGCGCCCGAGGGACGGGGCGCCGCCCGCTCCATGCAGCTCGCCCTGCAGGACGCGGGCCTCGCGCCCGAGGACATCGATTACCTGAACGCCCACGGGACCTCCACTCCGTTCAACGACAAGGCCGAGACCCAGGCCGTGAAGAAGGTGTTCGGCGCGCACGCCGCCCGCCTCGCCATCTCCTCCACGAAGTCCATGGTGGGCCATCTCCTGGGCGGATCGGGAGCGGTGGAGCTGGTCATGACCGCCCTCTGCATCCGGGACCAGGTCGCGCACCCCACGATCAACCAGGAGGTCTCGGATCCCGAGTGCGACCTGGACTACGTCCCCAACGAGCCCCGGGAGATGACCATCCGCCACGCCCTCTCGAACTCGCTCGGCTTCGGCGGGCACAACGCCACGGTGGCCCTCGGCAAGTACGAGGGCTAGATGGACCGGGGCCGGATCCTCGACTCCCTCGATCCCGCGGATCGGCCGCTGGCGGACTCGTTCCTGGCGGCGGGGCAGGAGCAGGTCTTCCGCTTCTGGCCCCGCCTCGGACGCGTGGAGAGGCGGGCTCTCCTCGACGACCTCCGGGGGGTGGACCTGGAGCTTCTCGGGCGGCTCGCGGCCGGCCTCTCCGCCCCCCCTCGGCCCCCCGCCCGACTGGAGCCCTGTCCGGCCACTCCCCCCGATGACCCCGAGCGGCCGCGGGCGGTGGAGGCGGGCCGGGCCCTGCTCTCCGGGGGGAAGGTGGCCTTCTACACCGTGGCCGGGGGGCAGGGCACGCGCCTCGGTTTCCCCGGACCCAAGGGATGCCATCCCGTGGGCCCCTTCTCGGGAAAGACGCTCTTCCGCTGGCACGCGGAGAAGGTGCTCGCCGCCTCACGACGCCACGGGCGGGCCATCCCCTGGGTCGTCATGGTCTCCGGGACCAACGAGGCGGCCACGCGCCGTCACTTCGAGGAGCACGCCTGGTTCGGCCTCGACGATCGCGTCTTCTTCGTGCGGCAGGGCGTGATGCCCGCGGTGGACGCCGCGGGGCGGATCCTGCTGGCTTCCCCCTCCCGGGTCGCCCTCTCGCCGAACGGCCACGGGGGGGCGCTCGCGGCCATCGCCTCCGGGGGCCTCCTCGACCGGCTCCGGGACCGGGGCGTCACCTGCATCTCCTACTTCCAGGTGGACAACGCCCTCATCAACCCCGCCGACCCCGCCTTCCTCGGCTACCACCGCCTCCGGGAGGCCGAGATCTCCGCCAAGGTCGTGGAGAAGCGGGATCCCCTGGAGAAGGCGGGGGTGGTGGTGATGAAGGACGGGCGGCCGGGCGTGGTGGAGTACTCGGAGCTGCCGGAAGAGCTGGCCCGCGCCCGGGACGAGGAGGGCCGTCTCCGCTTCCGCCTCGCCAACATCGCGGCCCACGTCCTGAGCGCCGACTTCCTGGCCCGGGTGGCGGACGCCGGCCTCCCCTGGCACGTGGCCACCAAGAAGGTCGCCGCCGTGGACGAGGAGGGACGAACCCGCGAGGTGACGGGCCACAAGTTCGAGACGTTCATCTTCGACGCCATCCCCCTGGCCCGGAGCTTCCACGCGCTCCTCGCCGACCGCGCCGAGGAGTTCGCTCCCCTGAAGAACGCGGAGGGGGAGAACTCGCCGCAGACGGTGCGCGCCGCCCTCCTCGCCCGGTCCCGGTCCTGGTTCGAGGCGGCCGGACGGCCCGTGCCTTCCGACGAGCGCGCCCTGGAGATCAGCCCGCTCACGGCCTACGACCGGGAGACGTTCCTGGAGTGGCTCGCCCGGGCGGGGTCCCGGGAGGCGTCGTGACCCCGTTCCCCGTGGCCGTCCTCTACGGAGGCCCCTCCTCCGAGCGGGAGATCTCCCGGCGGACGGCGGCCGCCGTGATCGAGGCCCTGCCCCGCGACCACCTGACCCCGATCCCCGTGGAGGTGTCCGCGGACACGCGCTGGTCGGTGGACGGGGGCCCCTTCGGCTCCGCCGCGGACGCCCTGGAGGCGCTCCGGGCCCGGGGCGTCCGGGTGGTCTTCCCCGCCCTGCACGGGTACTGGGGGGAGGACGGGCGGATCCAGGGGTTCCTCGAGGTGGCGGGCCTGCCTTACGTGGGGTCGGGGGTCCTGGCGTCCGCGCTCGCCATGGACAAGGCCCGGGCCCGCGAGGTCCTGGCCGCGCACGGGATGCCCCTCCCCCGGGCCCTCGAGTTCCGCGGGGGATCGCCCGCCGCCGCGGCCCGGGCGGTCCGCGAGGAGCTGGGGCTGCCGGCGGTGGTGAAGAGCCCGGTGGGCGGGTCCTCCCTGGAGGTCCGAATCGTGAAGGAGCCGGAGACCCTCGAGGCGGAGATCGCGGCCCGCATCCGGGCGCCGGGCGGCCGCGCCCTCGTGGAGGAGTACCTCGAGGGGACGGAGCTCACCTGCCCCGTGCTGGGGAACGCCTCGGTGGGGGGGGAGCTCACCGCCCTTCCCCTGGTCCGCATCCGGCTGGTGACGACGGAGAGCTTCACCACCGAGGCGAAGTACGACCCGGACGCCGTGGTGGAGGAGTGCCCGGCCCGCGTGCCGGAGGACCTGGCGGAGCGCGTCCGGGAGCTCGCCGTCCTGGCCCACCGCGTGCTCGGGTGCGACGGCCTCACCCGTTCCGACTTCCTGGCGCCTGCCGGGGGCGATCCCCGTTTCCTCGAGCTGAACACCCTGCCCGGCCTCACCGCGGCCTCCCTCTCCCCGAAGTCCGCGGCCGCGGCCGGCATCCCCTTTCCGGAACTCCTCCTCCGGCTCGTGCGGCTCGCCCTCGAGCGCCGCGAGACGGGACGGGTTCCCCCCGCGCCCGGGAGGGCGGCACCATGAAGATCGTCAGGAAGGAGTGGGGCGAGGAGCACTGGATCGTGAACCGCGAGTACTGCGGCAAGAAGCTCCTCCTCCGGAAGGGCTACCGGTCGAGCCTCCACTCCCATCGCGTGAAGGACGAGACCTTCTACATGATGGAGGGGCGGCTCGAGCTGGAGATCGGGACGGATCCCGAGAACCTCGAGGTCCGGGTCCTCGAGCCGGGGGACGTGGTACACCTGCCCCCGGGCACCTGGCACCGTTTCACGGGGATCGAGGACGCCTGGTTCATGGAGTTCTCCACCCACCACGACGACGCGGACACCATCCGGCTGACCCGCTCCGGCAAGGCCTGAAACATCGCTGACAGGCACGGCTTTTTCACTTCTCGCCGGGAGGGGCGGACCGCGTTTCAGAGCCAGCGGCCGTAGCGGTTCAGGTAGAAGTCCACGATCTGCCAGGCCAGGTAGCCCATGATCCCCAGGTAGATGAGGAGGGGGATGACCCGCGACATCCGCCGGATGGCGTGGGTGGCCTCGTGGTCGTAGTACTCCGCCACCTTGCGCAGGCTCTCCCCCAGGCGCCCGGAGGTTTCCCCCGTTTCCACCATGTTCCGCACCAGGTCGGGGATGTGGCGGGCGGAGCGGAAGGCGGCGGCCAGGCTCTCCCCGGCGCGGAGGCGGCGGGAGATCCCGGCGAAGACCTCCCGCAGGGCCCCGTTCCCCGTGGCGGCCCCCGCCGTCTCCACGGCCCGGTCCACGGGGACCCCGGCGTCGTAGAGGGCGGCCAGGGAGATCGCGAACCGCGAGAGGGCCACCTTCTTCGCCACCGTTCCGAAGAGGAAGATTCCGAGGACGAACTCCGCGTAGGCCCTCGTCTCCCGCAGTACCCGGTGCAGCAACCAGAGCGCCGCCACCACGGCGTACATGGGGAGGAGGACGGACAGGCAGGCCGTGATGTAGGGGAGGGTGCCCCGCGTGAGGAGAACGACGAGGTTGGGGATGAAGACCCCGAGATGGAGGAGGATCACGGGGTAGAGGAGGGCGGTGGTCATCCTCGACTTCACCTCGCGCACCCGGCCCATCGACTCCGAGATGATGCGGAGGTTGTCGTCCA
Organism: Planctomycetota bacterium; assembly: GCA_029932425.1. Taxonomy (GTDB): domain Bacteria; phylum Planctomycetota; class JAJSAM01; order JAJSAM01; family JAJSAM01; genus JAOZQC01. The sequence continues at coordinate 4,596 of JAOZQC010000051.1, forward strand.
GCCGGCCCGTCAGCTCCCCGGCCCGGACCAGGGC
>JAOZQC010000051.1:4639-11948 GCA_029932425.1 Planctomycetota bacterium
ACCCACCCACTCGTCCACCTCGAGGAGGCGCCGGCCGATCCGTCCCCCGTTCTGCTCCGCCAGGGTGTGCAGGGCGTCCCGGATGGAGACCCCCGCCGACAGCATGGTGGAGAGCTGGAAGTAGACCTGCTCCAGCTTCTTGGCGTTCACCCCGAAGAGGAGGCGCCGGAGCACGACCGCCAGCGGGTTTTCCGGCCGGGGACTGGTCTGCGGGGCGCGCATGTCGAGGAGGAGGTCTCGCGGATCGGCCACGGTCCTTTATCGGTGCCGGGGCCGGCGGATTCAAGGAGCGATCCTTGCCCGATCCCGGGAATCCTGTACTAGTGACCTTCCCGATCCTCGCGCGGCGCCCGGATTCGGAGGGAGCCGGCGCCGGAGGCGCCCGCCGCGGGGCGGCGAGGAGGGGGCGGCCGCGGTACGCGGCCGGCGGGGGCGGATCCGCCTCCCCCTGCGAAACGAGACAGCGCGGGCATGCCCGCGCTGGGGAAGGGAGCCGGGCCTCCGGCCCCGGAGACGCCATGAAACCGAGATCCCTCGTGCCTCTCCTCCTCCTCGGCCTCCTGGCCGCGGCCGACCCGGCGACCCCGCCCGCCGCCGACCTCGCGGCGGTGCGGAAGGCCTTCCGGCCGCGCCTCGCGTATCGTCCCTCGAAGTTCGAGATGAAGGTCCTCTCCCGGAGGGAGGCGGGGAAGGACCTGATCCGGGAGAGCCTCGCCTACCCCTCGCCGGTGCGGAGCGTCGACCCGGAGCGCAACGACCTCGTGAGGGCGGTGCTCTACCGCCGGAAGAAGCCGGAGGCCGCGGCCGTCATCGCCCTCTCCGGGTGGAGGGGGGAACCCGCCACCCGGATGCTGGCCCGGCGGCTCGCCGCGGAGACGGGTATCCAGGCCCTGCTCGTCACGCTGCCCTTCCAGGGGGAACGCACTCCGCAAGGGCGGCGGTCCGGGGATCTCACCCTCAGCGCGGACCTCGATCAGACCGTCGCCGCCTTCGTGCAGCTCGCCCAGGACGTGGGGCGGGCCGCCGACTGGCTCGTCCGCGCGCGCCGGGTGGACCCCGAGAGGCTCGGGATCCTGGGCACCAGCCTCTCGGGCTTCGCGGCGGCCACCCTCTACGGCCTGGACGACCGCTTCCGGAGCGCGGTGTGCCTCCTCGCCGGGGCCGACGTGGCGGACCCCATCTGGAACGGGAACCTCCTCACCGCCCCCCTCCGGCAGGCCCTGGAGGCCCGGGGCATCGACGAGGCCGCCCTCCGGAGGAAGCTGGCGGGCATCTCCCCCGGGACCTGGGCCCGTGCGTCCCGGAAGGCGGGGCTCCTGGTCGTCGCCGCGGAGGAGGACCGGGTGGTGACGCTCCCCAACGCCCGGAAGCTCGCGGCGGCCTTCGGCGGCGCCGACCTCCTGGTGATGCCCGGCGCCACCCACTTCTCCCTCTTCCACATCCTCCAGGCCTGGCCCCGGATGCGGGAGCACCTCCGCGGCCGGATCGGGGTTCCGCCCTCCGCGGGAAGGAAGAGCGGGCCGCCGCCCGCGCAGGGGGAGAAGCCTGGTTCTCGTAAACCCGGGGGCCGCGACACCCGATAGGGAGGCGTGAACCTCTCCGAAGCCTGGTCCCGACTGACGCCCGCTCCGCTCACCGCGGCCACCCTCCTGGGGGAGGGCGCGGCGCTGGGGGATGCGGGGGGCCACCTCCTCCTCCTCGACGGGCGGGGGGAGATCCACGCCGAGGTCCGCCTCCCGGCTCCCGTCCGGGACCTGGCGGCCGTTCCCGGCGGCGGTCTCCTCGCCGTCCTGGCCGGCGAGGGGGAGCTCTTCCTCTTCGAGGGGGACCGGCGGATCCTCCACGAATCGCCGGGACGGGGGTTGACGCAGGTGGAGATGGGGCCCGCCGGGGACTACGTGCTCCTCGTCTGCCCCGAGGGGGAGGGGATCTTCCTCAACCGCTACGGGCGCGAGATGGGCCGGATGCACGTGGCCGGAGGCCTGGGTTCCGTGGCCGTGGTGCCCGAGACGGGAGAGGTGGTGGCGCTCTCCCCCGACCGCACCGTCCGCGGCTACACGCCCTGGGGGAAGCCCCTCTGGCGGGCGGAGCTCATGTACGCCGAGGGCCGCGTCGCCACGGACTCCGCCGGGGAGCTCGTCCTCGTCCCCTCCATGGCGTACGGGGTGGAGGCCCTCACCGCGAAGGGGCGGTCCCTCGGCGCCTACGACATCGGGGAGCCCGTGAAGGCCGCGGCCTGCTCCGGCGACGGTGAGACGCTGCTCTTCTGCACCTCGCAGGACCGCCTGGTCCTCCTCCGCCGGGACGCCACCGTCCTCTGCTCGGAGGTCTTCCCCTCCCCCGTGAACGACCTCTCTCTCTCCGGGGACGGGGACCGGGCGCTGGTGGTCACCGGGTCCGGCTACGCGCATCTGCTCCGGGTGGGGGAGGCCACGGACGCCCCCTTCCTCGAGCTCCACGAGTCCCGCTCGGACCGCCGCCGGCCCTACCTCTTCCGCCGCCGGGTCTTTTCCCCCTTCTCGCTGCTCATCAAGCCCCGGCTCGACTTCGCGCCGGACGGCTCGTTCCTGGCCGTGGCCGGGGACCGGAAGAAGGTACAGGTGCTGGACCTGGAGGGCGAGGAGACGGCGGCCCGGCGGTACGGGGGGAGCCTCCTCGACCTCGAGGTGACCGCGGACCGCCACGTGCGGGTCTTCGCCACCGCCTCCGTGTTCCGGTTCGACCCCTCGGAGGAGGGTTCCCACCCGGAGTGGACGGGGCGCACCGATCTCTGCCGCGTCTGCCGGCGGCCCGGGGAGGGCGTCCTGGCCATGACGGAGGACGGAGAGATCCTCGCGTTCCCCGCGGGCGAGGGCCCCGTCCGGCGCCTGTTCACCCTCTCGGGTCCGGACCACGCCGACCTCGGCGCCGCCGGGGACCGGATCGTGGTGACCCGGAAGAGCGGTCGGGCCGAGGTCTACGACGCGGACGGGAACCTCCGGGGCCGCACGGACGCCTGGGGCCTGGTGCCCCGCCTGCTCGGGGTCTCCCCCGAGGGCTTCCTCCTCGGGGTGGGGAAGCTCCTGCTCTGCCTCACGCCCGACGGGGAGGAGGCCTGGAGGCACCACTTCGAGCGGCCGTTCCGGGACGGGTTCCCGGTCCCCGGGGCCTTCGTGATCACGGACGACGAGGGGACCGTTCACTCCGTGACCGCGGGCGGGATCACCCGGCCCGCCTTCTCGGTGGGGGAGGGGCGCCTCTTCCCCTTCCCCCCCGGCGCCCCCGAGCCCGGGTTCGTCCTCGTGGACGGGGGGCTGCTCGCGGCTCTCCGGCTGGACGGCTCCCCCCGGTGGCGCTTCCGGACCCCCGAGGACATCACCTTCGTCCGTCCCGCTCCCGGGGGACGCCACCTGGGGGTCGTGGCGGGCGTGGAGCTCTTCGTGTTTCCGCTCTGCCCGGCTCCCGGGCCCGAGCCCACGCCGGTGGGAAGGGTCGGTTACCTGGAGTTCGGGAATGGATGAGCTGCTCCGGGAACTCGCGCTCCTGATCCGCGCCCGGTACCCGATCCTCTACCTCGTCACCTGGGAGGAGGGCCGCCTGGACCGGGCCCTGCGGAAGCTCGCCGCGGACCTCGGCAAGCAGATCTACCGGTGGCGTTCCTCCCGGGGCTTCGACGGGCCCCTGAAGGGGGACAGCCCGGGGGCGGCCCTCAGCGAGGTCATCCGCTCCAGCGAGAGGGCGCTGTTCGTCCTGAGCGACCTGCATCCGTTCCTGGACGATCCCATCCTGGTCCGGCTCCTCCGGGACGCCGCGGAGGCCCTGAAGACCAGCTACAAGACGCTCCTCCTCGTCTCCCCCGTCCTCCGGATCCCGCCGGAGCTGGAGAAGGACGTCACCGTCATCGACGTGCCCCTCCCCGGTCCGGAGGAGCTTCGCCGACTCCTCCGGGAGATGGTGGATCCCCTGGCCCGCAAGCGCGCCATCGAGGTGGACGGCGGCGGAGACCTCGAGGAGCGCGTGGTGAAGGCCGCCCTGGGCCTCACGGAGTCGGAGGCCGCCAGCGTCTTCGCCAAGGTGATCGTGGAGGACGGCGTCTTCAACCTGGACGACATCCCCCGCATCCTGGACGAGAAGCGGCAGATCATCCGCAAGACCGGCCTCCTGGAGTACTACGAGCACACCGAGGACCTGGAGAGCGTGGGGGGGCTCGACGCCCTGAAGGCGTGGCTCGCCTCCCGGGCGGAGGCCTTCTCCGAGAAGGCCCGGGACTTCGGCCTCCCGGAGCCCAAGGGGCTCCTGCTCCTCGGAGTGCAGGGCTGCGGGAAGAGCCTCTCCGCCAAGGCCATCGCCAGCCTGTGGCGCCTCCCGCTCCTCCGGCTCGACGTGGGGGCGGTGATGAACGCCTACGTGGGATCCTCCGAGGAGAACATGCGCCGGGCCATCCGGATCGCGGAATCCCTGGCGCCGTGCATCCTCTGGCTGGACGAGATCGAGAAGGGCTTCTCGGGCACGGGGGGGCGGGGCGGGGACGCGGACGGGGGCACCACGCGCCGGGTCTTCGCCACCTTCCTCACCTGGCTGCAGGAGAAGACCAAGCCGGTGTTCGTGATCGCCACCGCCAACTCCATCGAGGACCTGCCCCCCGAGATGCTCCGCAAGGGGCGGTTCGACGAGATCTTCTTCGTGGACCTGCCCTCGGAGCCCGAGCGCCGGCAGATCTTCGACATCCATCTCCGGCGCCGGAACCGCGATCCCGGGAGCTACGACACCGCGGCCCTGGCCGCGGCCGGGGAGGGCATGAGCGGGGCGGAGATCGAGGCCGCGGTGGTGGAGGGCCTGTGGAAGGCCTTCCCCGAGAACCGCGAGCTGACCCAGGCCGACCTGGAGACCGCCATCCGGGAGACGGTGCCCCTCTCGCGCACCATGGCGGAGGCCATCGAGGGGCTCCGCGACTGGGCGCGGCACCGCGCCCGCCCGGCCTCCCGGAGAGGGAGCGAAGCCCCGCCCGGCCGCTGACGCCCGGGCCGGAGCGGGTCCCCTCCGTGGTATCCTGCTCCCGATGGAACCGGCCATCCTCCACGTGGACATGGACGCCTTCTACGCCTCCGTGGAGGTCCTGGACGACCCCTCGCTCGCCGGCCGGCCGGTGATCGGGGGGGGACGTCCCGGCTCCCGGGGGGTCGTCTCCGCCGCCTCCTATGAGGCCCGCGCCTTCGGGGTGCGCTCGGCCATGCCGCTCGTGAGGGCGGGGCGGCTCTGCCCGCAGGGGGTGTTCCGGCCCGTCCGGATGCACCGGTACGTGGAGGTTTCCGAGAGGATCTTCGCAGTCTTCCGGGAGTACACGCCCCTGGTGGAGGGGCTCTCCCTCGACGAGGCCTTCCTCGACGTCAGGGGTTCGCGCCTCCTCTTCGGGGAGGGGCCTGCCATCGGCCGCGAGATCCAGCGGAGAATCCTCGAGGAGATCGGGTTGCCGTGCTCCGTGGGGGTCGCTCCCGTGAAGTTCGTGGCCAAGATCGCGTCCGACCTCGAGAAGCCCCGCGGCTTCGTGGTGGTCCGGGAGGCGGACGTCCCGGCGTTCCTCGAGGACCTGCCCGTGGAGAGGCTCTGGGGGGTGGGGGAGGTCACCGCGGAGAAGCTCCGCCACCTGGGCATCACCCGGGTGGGCCAGATCCGGAGGGCGGGCCGTACGTTCCTCGAGGAGCGCTTCGGCGAGCACGGCCTTCACCTCCACCGGCTCTCCCGGGGCGAGGATCCCCGTCCCGTCACCCCGGAGGGGGACCGGAAGTCGGTGGGCCACGAGACCACCTTCCCCGAGGACATCGGGGACCCGGACGTGCTCCGCAGCGTGCTCGCGGACGTGGTGGAGGAGGTGGCCCGGCGGGCGCGGGCCGGCGGCCACCGGGGGCGGAAGGTGACGCTGAAGTACCGCTACGCGCCGTTCGAGACGCACACCGCCCAGACCACGCTCGCCGGTCCCACCCACGCCACGGACGAGATCCTGGCGGCCGCGGGCCGCCTGTTCGCGCGCTACGTCCGCGTGCCGCCGCGCAAGCTCCGGCTCCTGGGGGTGGCGCTGGGGGACCTCGGCGGCCCGGGGACCCGGCAGCTCGAGCTCTTCGACCGGGGCCGCCGCACCCGGTCGGAGGCCCTCGATCGCACGCTCGACCGGATCGTGGAGCGGCACGGGCGGCGGATCATCGGTCGCGCGGAGTCCGTGCTCCACCGGACTCGCCCTAAAGCCCGGCCCCCGGAAGACCGATAGCGTTCTGGTGGGGCTCCTCAGGCGGAGGAACGAGACATGAGCGACGACACATCCCCGCCCCGGGAGGACGCCGGGGAGACCGCGGGAGGGCCGGAACGCCGCCGGACGGAACGCCGCAAGGGAGGCGACCGCCGTTCCGGGCGGGACCGGAGGTCCGGGATGGACCGGCGCTCCGGCGTGGACCGGAGGCGCAGCCCCGGGCGCCGGAAGAGCGACCTCGAGATCAGCGAGCACCGGAAGGTGGAACGCCGGATCAACGAGTACCCCATGACGGACGAGGAGCTCGAGTTCATCCGGGCGGTGAACGACTACAAGCAGCAGTACAACAAGCCGTTCCCCACCTGGTCGGAGATCCTGCACATCCTGAAGTCGATGGGCTACCGCAAGGCCTGAGCGCGGGCGCCGGATCCCCGGCCGCCCGGGCCGCCGCGAAACCCCGGCATCGCCGAAAAGCGTGGGAGGAAGGGGGGCGGCAGGCTAACCTCACGCTCTCGTCCGTTCCGTGCATCCTTCCGCCGGAACGGGACCACCGCGAAACGGAGATCCAACTTGAGTGCGAACCGGGACTACGACATCGTCATCGTGGGGGCGGGGCCGGGTGGGCTCTGCGCCGGTCTCTATGCGGGCCGGGCCAACCAGAGGGTCGTCTGCTTCGAGAAGCAGGGGATCGGGGGCCAGATCGCGAACACGGACCGGGTGGAGGACTACCCGGGGTTCCCCCGGATCGGCGGCTACGAGCTGGCGGAGAAGATGGCGGAGCACGCCAAGAGCTTCGGCCTCGAGATCGACTTCACCGAGGTGGAGTCGGTGGGGGTCCCCGGCGAGGACCGGCTCATCACCGTGAAGCTGGCGGACGGGCGCACCGTGACCTGCGGGGCGGTTATCGCCTCCCCGGGAGGCACGGCGAAGAAGCTCGGCGTGCCGGGGGAGGACCGCCTGGCCAACCGCGGGGTGTCCTACTGCGCGCTCTGCGACGGGGCGTTCTTCCGCGACCAGGTGGTCTCCGTGGTGGGGGGGGGCGACCAGGCCGTGGAGGAGGCGGCCTTCCTCACGCGCTTCGCCTCCCGG
>JAOZQC010000484.1 GCA_029932425.1 Planctomycetota bacterium
TGGCGCGGAGCAGGATCTCACCCCCCTCGGTCTTCATGGCCCCCCCGGGCAGGTCCAGTGAGGAGCGCCGCACCGCGTCCGCCACGAAGGAGAAGGTGAGCCCGTAGCGCCGCAGGGCGTCCTCCGAGACCTCGATGGAGATCTCGTACTTCCGGGCGCCGGCGATCGTGACCCGGCTCAGCTCCGGGAGCGCGGCCAGCTCGTCCCGCACCCCCCGCGTCACCTCCTTGAGCGCCCGCTCCCCGGCGTCGCCCGAGACCATGAGATCCATGACCAGCTTCGGCATGGACACTTCCGCGATGATCGGCTCCTCCGCGTCCGCGGGAAGCGTGGTGAGGGCGTCCACGCGCGCCTTCACGTCGTCGAGCACGGAGGACCGGTCCGCGTCCGGGTAGAGCTCGGCCCGGACCAGGGCGCCGTTCTCCGCGGCGACGGAGGTGACCCGCTTCACCCCCTCGACGCCGTCGATCGCCTCCTCCACCTTCCGGCAGATCCCTTCCTCCACCTCCTCCGGCGTGGCGCCCGGCCAGGCCACGCGGACCGTGACGAGCCCCGGGGAGATGTCGGGAAAGACCTCCTGGTTCATGACCGTCGCGGTGAGGACCCCGCCCGCGATGACGAAGACCATGAGGAGATTCGCCGCCACCCGGTTGTCCACGAACCAGTCCACCAGCCTTCTCACGGGGTCTCCTCGGGCTTCACGCGCATGCCCTCCACCGCGGGACGGACGTCGGTCAGGCAGATCCGCTCGCCGGGGCGGATCCCGCGGGAAACGACGAAACCCCGGGGGGTGCGACGGAGGATCTCCACCTTGCGGACCCGGAGGCGGTCCTCCCCGTCCACCACGAGCACCGTGTTCCGGCCCCGCACCGCCTCCGGGGGGGCCAGGATCACGCTGTCCGCGGGCTTGCCGTGGATCACCGCCCGGACGTACATGCCCACCATGAGGGGCGGGGAGCCCGGCTTCCGGGGCGTGTAGGGCTTCTCCACCCGCGCCACGGCGTGGACCACCCGGGAGCGCGGGTCGATCTCCGCCTCCGTCCGCACGATCCTTCCCACCCAGCGGTGCTCGGCCCCCGCGAAGGTCGCGAACAGCTCCACCACCGGACCGGCCGCCGCGCCGCCCGGCCCCTCCCCGGCGTCCGGCGCCGAGACGAGGGGCAGGTCGAGGAAGGCGAGGTGGTGATCGGGAACGGCGAGCCGGACCTCCGCGTAGTCGGTGGCGTAGATCCGCGCCACCGGCGTGCCCGCGGCCACGAACTGCCCCACGTCGCAGAGTTTCTCCCGGACCCGGCCGTCGTAGGGGGCCCGGATCGAGGTCCTGAGGAGGTCGAGCTCGGCGGCCTTCAGGGCGGCCCGGGCGGAGGCGAGCTGGGCCTCCGCTTCCTCGAGCTGGGGTTTGCGGAGGGCGAGGGGATTGGCCTCTCCCTTCCCGAACTCCTGCCACTCGCGCCGCGCCACGCCCGCCTCCGCCTCGACGCGGTCCAGGCCCGCCTTCGCCCGGGCCACGAGGGCCTCCGCCTGCGTCCTCCGGAGCTCGTAGTCCCGGGCGTCGATTCGGAGGAGGACCTCCCCCTTCCGGAAGAACCCCCCGCTCTTCCAGGAGGGGGACACGGCCTCCACGCGCCCCGCCACCTGGGCCACGAGGGTCGTCTCCGTCCGGGGCCGCACCACTCCGAAGGCGGTGACGTCCAGCCGGACGTCCTCGGCCCGGGCGGTGGTCACGCGCACCACCGGGATCCGTCGCCCCTCGGGACGGGGCACGGGCTTCGGCCCCCGGGCCACCACCGCCATCGATCCCAGGACGGAGAGGACGAGGATGGCGGCGGCGAGGAGGCCCTTCAGCACGGCGCGGATCATCGGGCCTCCTTCGCGGCCTTCCGCCCGACCCCCTCGCGGCGGAAGCCGCCGCCCAGGGCGAGATGGACGTCCACCCTCGTCTCGAGACGGAGCCGGTGGACACGGAGCAGGGCGCTCCGGGCGGTGAAGTAGCGGCGCCGGGCCTCGAGGACGGAAAGGATGTCCTCCAGCCCCGAGAGGTACCGGTCCTCGGAGAGGTCGAGAACGCCCTTCGCCTCCCGGACGAGCCGCCGGGCCGCGGTCTCCTGTTCCCCGAGGTAACGCTCCGCGGCGAGGGACGTCTCCACCTCCCGGAAGGCCCGGAGGACGGCGTCGCCGAACGCGGCCACCGCCTCCTCGCGGCCCGCCTCCCCCGCGGCCACGCCCGCCCGGAGCCGGCCCCCCGTGAAGATCGGGGCGGTCACGTTCGCGAGGAGCGACCACACTCCGAAGTTCCCGTCGAAGAGGTCCTGCATCTCCGTGCTCGCCAGGCCGCGCGTGGTGGTGAGGGCGATCCGGGGGTAGAGAGAGGCCCGGGCCTCGTCCGTGCGCTTCAGGGCCGCCGCCACCCGGCGCTCCAGGGCGGCCAGGTCCGGACGCCGCGCCAGGACCTCCGCGGGGATCCCCGCGGGTACCGGTCCGGGGAGCTCCGGCAGCGTCCCCGCGGTGGGGATCCGGCCCGCGGGGTAGCGGACACAGAGGGTCTCGAGCTGGCGCAGGGCGGCGTCGAGCGCCCGCCGCCGGACGGCCACCCCGGCCCTCGCGTCCGCCACCTCGCTGGCCGCGAACCGGACGTCGAGGGCCGACCGGAGCCCGCTCTTGAACCGCTCGCCGATGCTCTCCGCCAGGCTCTCCGCGCTCTTCAGGTTCGCCTTCGCCACCTCGAGCTGCTCGCGCCCCTCCACCGCCGCGAAGTAGGCCTTCGCCGTCTGGGCGGCCAGGGACAGGGCGGCTCCGTAGTAGTCGGCCCGGGTGGCCTGCCAGTCGGCGAGGGCGGCGCTCTTCCCGGCCCGGATCCGGCCCCAGAGATCCGCCTCCCAGGAGAGGTTCAGCGACACGCCGTAGCGGTCCTCCTTCACGGTGTCCGGGAGCACGACGGGAGGGGGCAGGGGGATCGGGGGAGTCACGTCCTCCGTCCGTCCGGCGACGGCCCGCGCCCCGAGATGGGGGAGGAGGTCCGCGCCCGCCGCCCGCGCCCGCGCCGCGGCGTGCCGGATCCGGGCTTCCGCGGCGGTGAGCACCGGGTTCTCGGCGAGCGCATCGGCGACGAGGGCGGAGAGCTTCT
>JAOZQC010000052.1:0-11595 GCA_029932425.1 Planctomycetota bacterium
CCAGGATCTCGACGACCGCCAGGCGCACATCGGGATCCCCGTCTCCCGCGAGCAGCTCCCGGAGGCGCCCCCCCACCGCCTCGTCGCCCGCGTCGTACTTCCCCTTCGCCCCCTTCCCCCGGTTGCCGTAGAAGCGGTCCCCCCGCTTCACGAGCCGGGCTCCGGCCTCGGAGGCGGCGGCGGAGAGGGACGCCGCGAGAAGAAGAACGAGCGGCACGAACCACCGGAATCGCATGGGGCCCTCCTTCCCGGGAAGCGCCGGACGCTCCGATCCTACCCGGGTCGGTCGGAGCCCGCCGCGCCCGGACGGGGATTCCCCTTGATGTCCGGGAGCGTTTCCGGGATGCTGCCCCCGGAGAGAGAGGTCGGGGTGGACCGGGGGGAGATCATGGGCGACGAGAGCCGCACCCGGTCCCGCGTGGAGATCATCGTGCGATTCCGGGAGGGGGGTGCCCTCGGCGTGGAGGGCAATCGGGTCGTCGCCCCGGAGCTCCGCCTCGACGGCGTCCAGCGGATCCTGTCGGGCATTCTCGAGCTTCGGCTCCGCCGGAGCTTCCCCGGAGAACCGTGGTGGATCCGGGACCTGCGGAGCCGCGCGTCCCGGCGGCTCGGGCCCCGGGTGCCCTCCCTCGACCGCTTCGTCCGGATCTCCCTGGCTCCGGACGCGGACGTGGAGGGCCTGGTCCTCGCTCTCCGGGAAGACCCCGCCGTGGCGGGCGCGGGGAGGGCGGGCATCCTCCGCCCGGCCTGCCCGGGGAACGGTGACGCCTCGCACCCGGATCCGCTCGCCGAGAGATCCGAGGGGGGAGTCGGCGCCCGCTGGATATGGGATACCAAGGGAGGCGACGGAAAGGACCTCCGGTTCTGCGTCTGCGACGGCGGTTTCCGAGATTCGCACGAGGACCTTCCCCGGGTGTTGGTGATCCTCAACCCCGACGATCGGCTCGACGTGGAGGCCCTCCACGGTACGAGAGCGCTGGGAGTGGTGGTGGCCCGGAGGGACGGGCAGGGGGTCACGGGGTTCGCCCCCGCCGCGAAGGCGCACTTCGCTTCCCCCTCCACCGAGGGGCCGGACGAGAGCGGGGGATGGCGCCTGGTCCAGGCCCTGGCGGCGGCGATGAGGATCCTGGAGCCCGGGGACGTGCTCCTCATCGAGCGGCAGGTCGCCGAAAACGGGAGCCTCCGCCCCGCCGAGTACGACGCCGACGTCCACGCCGCCATCCTCACCGCGGTGGGGCTGGGGATCGTGGTGGTGGAACCGGCGGGGAACGGGGGCCAGGACCTGGCCGGCTTGACGAACTCGGAAGGCCGGGCGATCTGGGCCCGCGCCGACGACGACGACTCCGGGGCGATCCTGGTGGGGGCGGGTTGGGCGCCGGGCACCGACCACCACCTGGGGGCCGGGGACGGCGGAGGCGGAGCAGGATCAAGCCTATGCCTGCCTGGATGACACCTCGGGAGCCTCCGCCATGATCGCGGGCGCGGCGACCTGCCTCGCGGGAGCGGCCCGGGGGAAGCTGGGGATCCTCCTCTCTCCGGGACGGATCCGGGCCCTGTTCCGGAACCCCGCCCTCGGCCAGCCCCAGGCGTTCGCGGAGAACGCTTCCGAGGAGGAGAGAGCCCGGGTCATCGGCCCTCTCCCCGACCTCCACCGGCTCTTCCCGCCGGCCGGGAAGTTCCGGGACGTCTACCTCCGTGACCACGCCCGGGACAGCGGCCGCCTCCCGTTCCCCGGCCGCCGGAAGTACGCGAGTCCCCACATCGTCCTCCTCCGCGGGGACGACGCCCCGGCGATGACCGCCGGCGGCGCGGGCCCCTGGGCCGCCGTGCGCCTGACCCTCCGAAACCGGGAGATCACCGTCCCCCTGCCCGGGCTCCTCGAGGAGACGCGCCCGGTGCGCGTCCGGCTCCTCCTGCCGGCCGGCGCCTCCTCCTCTCACTACCGGGCCTCCCTCGACGAGTGGTGGGACCGGCGACACGCCGGCCGCCTCAACCTGGTGGTCCGCGTGGCGGCCGGCTCGCCCGGGGGCCGGGAGAACCCCGGGCCATGAAACCGATCCGGCTGGGAGGATACCGCCTGCTCTCCGAGATCGGCTCCGGGGCCATGGCCACCGTGTACCTCGCGGAAGCCACGTGCGGGGCCCGGAGCTTCCCCCCGGGAGAGCGCGTGGCGCTGAAGGTGGTCCACCCTCATCTCCACGGGTCCGAGACGCTTCTCGAGCGCTTTCTGCAGGAGGCCCGGGAAGGGCGGAGGATCCGCCACGAGAACGTGGTCCGGACCCTCGACGTGGGCACGGACCTGCTGGACGGGGAGACCCGCTACTTCCTGGTGATGGAGTACGTGGAGGGACAGACCCTCCGGGCCCTGCTCGAGGAGCTGGGCCGCCTCCCGGAGGAGCTCCTCCGGCACGTGGGCCGGGAGGTGGCGAAGGCGCTGGCCGCCATCCACTCCCGGGGCATCATCCACCGGGACCTGAAGCCCGAGAACGTCCTCATCACGCAGGACGAGGTGGTGAAGGTGATGGATCTCGGCCTGGCGCGCCTGAAGGACGAGGCCGGCCGCCTCACGGGCTTCGGGCAGTTCGTGGGCTCCGTGGGCTATGCGGCTCCGGAGCAGTTCCGGGAGGGCGGAGAGAGCGTGGACGGACGCGCGGACCTCTACGCCCTGGGGGTCCTCCTCTTCGAGCTCGCCACCGGGGAACGCCCCTTCCACGATCCGGACCTGGCGATGGTGATCCGCAAGCAGCTCCAGGAGGAGCCCCGCCGGCCGAGCCGGCTCGACCCCCAGCTCTCGCCCTTCCTGGAGGAGCTGATCCTCCGCCTGCTCCGGAAGGAGCCCGGGGAGAGGTTCGCCGCCGCCGGGGAGGTGGAGCGGGTCCTCGCGGAGGGAGAGGAGTCCGCCTGGTGGCGGGCCCGGGCGGAGGAGATCCGCCGGGAGACGAAGCGTCCTCTCCGCCGCATGCGGATCCCCCGGGAGACGGCCCTCGTGGGGAGGGCCCCGGAGCTCGCCCTCCTCCGCGAGAGCTGGGGGAAGGCCGCGCGCGGGGAGGGCCGGGCGGTGCTCCTGCAGGGAGAGGCGGGCATCGGCAAGACCCGGCTCGTGGACGAGTTCGCCGCCCTCCTCGAGCGGGAGGGGGAGGACCTCTCCTTCCTCTTCGGGGCGTACCCCCCGGGAGGCATCGCGGCCGGAGCCCGCGCCTTCTCGAACGCGTTCCTGGAGCACCTGACCGAGGGGGCGCTCGACGCCCGCCTGGGCGAGCTGCTGCCGGAATCGCCCGGCCTCGTGCCGGGTTTCGCGGCGATCCTCCGGGGGCTTCCCCTCCCCATCCCCGGTCCTCCCATCGACCGGGAGACCATCCTCACCCTCTTCGTCCGGATGACCCGCGCCCTCTCCGGAGAGCACCCCGTGCTGCTCCTCATCGACGATCTCCACTACGCCCCGGAAGAAGGGCGGGCCCTGTTCGCGTCGCTGGCTCACGCCGTGGGGGACTGCCGCGTGCTGCTCGTGGGGACCGCGCGGCCGGGCCTGCCCGCCGCCTACGTGGCGACGCTCACCCGACTGCCCCACCTCTCCCCCATCGACCTGGCCCGCCTCACCCGGGAGGACGTCCGTCTCATCCTCCGGGAAGCGCTCGGCCCCGGTTCCGCGGCGGAGGACCTCGCGGGGCCGGTGGCGGACGGTTCGGACGGGAACCCCCTCTTCGTGTTCGAGATCCTGGCGGAGCTCCGGGAAGAGGGGATCCTCCGCCCCCGATCCGACGGCACCTGGGAACGGAAGGGGCCGGTGGCGGGACACCTCGCTCCCCACTCCGTGCGGGGCCTCGTGCGGTCCCGGCTCGGGCTTCTCGACGAACGGGACCGGGAGCTCCTCGAGGTGGCGGCCTGCCTCGGGTTCGAGTTCGATCCCTCCCTCCTGGCCGAGGCCGCGGACCTCGGGCGGATTCCCACCCTCAAGCGCCTGAGCCGGATGGAGCGGAGCCACGGAATCGTGCGCTCCCTCGGACGGGTGTTCCGCTTCGATCATCCCCAGATCCAGGAAGGGCTCTGCGGGGGCCTGCCCGTCCTGCTCCGGGAGGAGTACCACACCGCCGTCGGCAACGCGCTCCAGGCGCGGGAGGAGGCCGCCGGACGGAGGCCGGAGGACACGGTGGGCGAGGCGGCCTGCCGCCTGTGCCGGCACTTCCTGGAGGGGGTGACGGGGGAACGCGCCCTCCCCTACCTCGAGAGGTCCATCGAGTACCTCGAATCCGCCCACCGGAACCAGCAGGCCCTCGAGCTCGCGGACCTCGCGCTCTCCCGGCCGGGTCTGCTCCGCGGGTCCCGGCGCGCCGGCCTGCTCCTCGTGCACACCCGCCTGGGCCGGCTCCTGGGGTGCGCCGCCCGGCCGGAGACGGCTCTCCACGAGGCGATCCGCCTCTTCGAGGAGGCGGGGGAGTACGAGGGCTCCGTGGCCGCGCACCGGGAGCTGGCCCGCCTTTCCTGGGAGAGAGGAGACCCCGACCGGGCGGTGGTGACCATCCGGCAGGCCGCGGAGATCGCGGCCCGGTCGCTGGCCCCCCCCGCGCGCGGTCCCCTCCTCGGGGACCTGGGCAACGTCTGCTCCCAGCTCGGTCGCTACGACGAGGCGCGCGGGCACTTCCGCCGCTACCTCGAAATCGCGCGGGAACACGGCGACCGGGCGGGAGAGGCCGCCGCCGTCGGAAGCCTGGGGTTGAACGCGTTCGAGACCGGGGACCTCCAGGCGGCGCGCACCCACCTCGAGGCCTCCCTCCCCGCCTTCCGGGAGATCGGGCACCTGAGGGGCGAGGCCACGGCGGTGGGAAACCTCGGGCTCGTGTACCTCGACCTCGGGCTCTACGACCGGGCCCGGACCTCCTTCGAGCGCCACCTCGAGATCACCCACCTCATGGGCTACCGGCGGGGAGAAGCCAACGCCCTCGGAAACCTCGGCATGGTGGAGCAGGCCGAAGGCCGGAGCGCGGCGGCGCTCGAGCGCTTCGAACGGGACCTCGCCATCCGGCGGGAGATCGGGGATCGCCTGGGAGAGGGGCTCGCCCTGCAGCTCCGGGGGAACCTCTACCTGAGCCTCGGGGCCTGGGAACAAAGCCGGGCGGACCTCGAGAGATCCCTGGAGATCCTGGAGAGGCAACGGTTCTCCTGGGGGGCGGTGACCACCATCCGCCGCATCGCCCTCCTCCTCGACGAGCTCGACCGCGGGGAGGCGGAGACCTGGTTCCGGCGGGCGGAGGGACTCGCGCGGGAGATCGGCCATCGGTCCGCGCTCAGCGGGGCCCTGGTGCGGCTCGGCCGGTTCTGCCTGCGCCGGGGGCGGAGGAAGGAAGCCCGCAGGTTGCTCCACGAGGGGCGGGAGGTGGCGGAGGAGATCCCGGCGAGAGCCGATATCGTCCTGGCGCGGGCCGCCCTCGCCCTCTGCGGCGAGGGCGTGGGGAGCGCGCGCGAGGCGCTGGAGCACCACGGCTCCCGGATCACCCTGGCAAGCCGCATGGAGGCCCGCTTCCTTCTCTACCGGGTGGCGGCCGAGGCCGGGGATCTCCGGGAGGCCCTCCGGCTCCTCGATCATCTGGAGGAGCACGCGCCGCCGGAGCACCGGAGGAGCCTGGTGGAGGCGGTGCGCCTGCACCGGGAGATCAGGAGCGCGGGGAGGAAACAACCCGCCTGAGACACGAAACCGGACGCGGCCGTCCGGAGAGACGAGAGACGGGACACCCCCGGGAAGGAGGAAGCGGGCGAATGGCCACGGACAGACCGAAGAAGAAGAAGAAGACCGCGAAGAAGAAGGCGGCGAAGAAGAAGGCGGTGCCGGTGAAGAGGCCCCTCACGGGGAAGTTCCGCTTCCGCCGGAGGATCTCCCGCTCGAAGTGGATCCCGAAGGAGCTGATCGACCTGATCTGGAGCAGCCCCCAGGGTACGGGCCACATCGACCGGTTCTACTTCTCGAACTGCACCCCGGATCGCCGGGTGGTCTACCTGACGGCGGTGGTGTACGAGAAGGGGGCCCCGAACCCCCTCGAGCCGGCGCCGGAGCGCACGGACCCCATCCCGTCCATGCAGAACGGAGAGGTGCTGATCCCCGGAGACCCCCTGGAGTGCCTCCGGATCGACATCGTCGCGCACGTGGAGGGTCCCGCCGGGACGGAGCAGTACACCTACCACTGCGAGATCCCCGAGGGGGCCGGAGAGAACATCTACCACGTGGTGGTGGGTGTGACGGCCCTCCCCGAGCCGAACGGCGATCCCGCCTCCCTCTGTCCCTTCGGAATCATCGTGGGGAGCCAGGGCACCCGGTTCCCCTTGCAGCCGCCGGACTGGGAGATCACCGCGATCTGATTCGACCGGGGCGGGGAGGCCGGGCGCCGGTGTGGCCCGCGCAGGGCTTCATGCACACCTCCCGGGTCTCCTCCAGGGTCCGCCGGACATCACCGCCGCGGGCGGTCGGCGTAACGCGAGGGGGCCGCGCTGAAGAAGCGGTGGCCGTAGCGCTCCACCACCTGGACCCGTCCGCTCGCCAAGAGGTCGGCGAGGATCCGGCGCACCTCCTCCCCGGGGACGTGGCGACCCAGCGCGGCCGTCAGCTGGTCCTCCCGCATGGGATGGCGGGTGATGACGGTGAGCACCGCTTCCACCACGTCACCCACCTCCCCGAGATCGAACTCGCCCTCGGCCGGGTGGAGCAGGCTGGTCACGTCCCCCAGGAGGGCCGCCGCGCGCATGAGTCCTTCCTCGTCCGGGGGTTCCACCCAGCTCTCCGCGGGAGGCCGGGTGGGCACCAGCAGATGGATTCGGTCCGGGCGGATGCTCCGGAGGACCGAGGCCAGCTCCCGGAGCTCCGCTTCCCCGTCGTTCAGACCCCGGACGAGCATCACCTCGATCCAGAGCTTTCCCGCATACGACTGCCGAAAAACCCGGAGGCCCTCCACGTGCTCCTCGTAGCGGAGGGCCGGGTGCGGTCGGTTGATCCTCCGCTGGAGTTCCGCGGAACCGGCGTCGAGCGTCGGGAGCACGGCATCGGCCGCTCCCATCTCCTCCCGCACCTCCGGCCGGGAGAGCAGGGAGCCGTTGGTGATGACGGCCACCGGCCGATCCGTGAGATCCTTCACCCCGCGGATCAGAGCGCCGAGCCCCGCGTGGAGGGCGGGCTCGCCCGAAGCCACGAAGGTGACCCAGTCCATCTCGCAGGCCCGGAGCCGGGACAGGGTGTTGCGGAACTCCGCGAGGATGACTTCCCGGGGAACGTACTCCTTCCGCTCGTTCGTCATGGGCTGGGACCGGCCCAGCTGGCAGTAGACGCAGTTCCAGTTGCAGGTCTTCAGGGGAACCGTGTCGATGCCCAGGGAGCGCCCCAGCCGGCGGGACGGCACGGGGCCGAACACGTGCTCCAATGCCCACCTCTCTTGATGTCTCGATACGCGACAGTGTAGCGCTATGCTGTCGCGTATCGCTACAACTCCTTCCCCGCCCCTTCTTTCGGCTTGATCCGTAACTCAGTTGTTTTCAAGAGGTTGCGTTCTTGGCTCGCGCTGGTACGCGGCTTGCCCGGGAAAACACCGAAAACGGAGAACCGGCCGATCGGGCGGAAGACGCGGTTTCCGGGAACGGACCCATGGTAGCCACACGATCCGAGGGAACACGGGAATCCTCGAGCGGGCGACGCCGCCTGGCCCTCAGCACGGGCCAGGCCGCACGCTTCTGCTTCGTGACCCCGGACACCATCGTGAACTGGATCAAGTCCGGTCTCCTTCCCGCCCAGCGGACGGCGGGGGGGCAGTATCGCATCCTGGTGGCGGACCTCCGGGCATTCATGGTGGCCCGGGACATGAGCACCGCCTTCCTCGACGAGGAACAAGGCGTCCGCACCCTCTGCTGGCAGTACCGGGCCGAGCAGCGAGGCCGAAGTTCCGCCGATTCGCCCTGCCGCGACTGCATCGTCCGGTTCCTCGGCGTCCTGGACTGCTTCAAGCTCATGGGAATGCGGCCGGGAGCAGGACGCCCCCGGAGGGACTGCGCGGACTGTGAGTACTACCGGCGCTGGGGGGTCCCTCCGTCCCCCGACGGAGAAGGGCGGCCCTCCCCGCACCCGAGGAGCGAGGAGGTCGGATGAGCGCGATCCTGCCTTGTCCCGAGGTCACGGACATCATTCGCGAGGCGGGGAGCGGGACCTTCGCGGTCTGCATGCAATGCGGAACCTGCACCTCCGTCTGTCCCTGGAACCTCGTGGCTTCCTACAGCCCCCGGACGCTTATCCGGCTCGTGTCCCTGGGCCTGGAAGGGTTCGAGGGAGACTCCCTCTGGAACTGCGTCACCTGCCACACCTGCGTGGAGAGGTGCCCGCGGGGAGTGGAGATCGCCGACGTGGTGCGGGCCACCCGCTCGGTGGTGATCTCCATGGGCTCGGAGCCCGTGGAGTTCCGGGGGCCGCTCGGGAGCCTGCGGGCCGACGGGAATCCCTGGTCCGGCGAGCGCTCCGACCGGACGAAGTGGCGGGAGGACCTCGGGGTTCCCGCGTTCGGCGCGGAGACGGAGTGGTTCCTCTTCACCTGCTGCACGCAGGCCTACGACGCCCGCGGCGCACGCGTGGGGAAGGCGCTCATCGGGCTCCTCCGCCGCGCCGGCCTCTCCTTCGGCTGCCTGGGACGGGAGGAGAGCTGCTGCGGAGAGATGGCCCGGAAGGCGGGGGCCGAGGAGGTCTTCGCCGGTCTTCGCGCCTCGAACACGGCCCTCTTCTCGGAGCAGGCCGTGCGGAAGGTGATCGTCTCGTCTCCCCACTGCCTGGACGCGTTCACGAGGGACTACCCCGATCTCGACGGTTCCCTCGAGGTCGTCCACCACACCGCTCTCCTCGCCCGGCTCCTGGAGGAGGGGAAGCTCGTACCGAAGCGCGAGGTGCCCCGGAGGGTCACCTACCACGACCCCTGCTACCTCGGGCGCCACCACGGCGTCTACGACGAGCCGCGGGCCGTGCTCTCCGCCATCCCCGGGCTCACGCTCGTCGAGATGGAGAGAAGCCGGGAGAAATCCCTCTGCTGCGGAGGGGGAGGAGGAGGCCTCTGGCGTGAGATCCCGGCGGAACAGAGGTTCGCGGTGCTCCGCGCGCGGGAAGCCCGGGAGACCGGCGCGGACACGATCGCGGTGGCCTGTCCCTACTGCATGAGCATGCTCGAGGACGCGATCAAGGTTCTCGACCTGGAGAACGAGATCCGCGTGCGGGACGTGGCGGAGCTGCTCGCGGAGTCCGTGGGGGAGGACGAGTAGTCATGGCGGAACGGATCGGCTACTACATCTGTCATTGCGGGATCAACATCGCCTCGAAGGTGCGCTGCGCGGAGGTGGCGGAGTACATCGGTACGCTCCCGGACGTGGTGGTCTCCCGCGACTACCTCTTCATGTGTTCCGATCCCGGCCAGGAGCTGATCGAGAAGGACATCGCGGAGTACGGGCTCACGAGGGTGGTGGTGGCCTCGTGCTCCCCCCGGATGCACGAGAACACCTTCCGGGGGGCGTGCGCGCGGGCGGGGCTCAACCCGTACCGCAGCCTCCACCACCTCTGCGTCCGGGAACACGTCTCCTGGGTCCACGAGGACGAGGACGAAGCCACCGAGAAGGCCAAGGAGCTTTCCCGCGGCGGCATCGAGCGCGTCCGCCGCCAGCAGGACCTGTTCCCCCGCACCTTCCCCGTCAACACCGCCACGCTCGTGGTGGGCGGGGGCATCGCGGGCATGGAGGCCGCGCTGGAGGTGGCGAAGGCCGGCTACCAGGTGTACCTCGTCGAGAAGAGCCCCACCGTCGGCGGCCACATGCTGCAGTACGACAAGACCTTCCCCACGCTGGACTGCGCCGCCTGCATCGGGACCCCCAAGATGGTGGCGGTGGGCCAGGACGAGAACATCGAGCTGCTCACCCTCTCCGAGGTGGAGGAGGTCTCGGGGTTCGTGGGGAACTTCCATGTCCGGGTGAGACGCAAGGCCCGGTACGTGGACGAGGACACCTGCACGGGCTGCGGGGAGTGCGCGAAGGTCTGCCCCGTCTCCTTCCCCAACGAGTGGGACGTGGGCACGAAGAAGCGCACCGCGATCTACCGCCCCTTCCCCCAGGCGGTGCCCATCACCTTCGCCATCGGAAAGGCGGACCGGGGGCCCTGCGTCCAGACCTGCCCCGCGGGGACGAACGTGCAGGGCTACGTGGCGCTCATCAAGGAGGGGCGCTACGAGGAAGCCGTCCGGCTCATCATGGAGCGGCTGCCGTTCCCGGGCACGCTCGGCCGGGTCTGCCCCGCCCCCTGCGAGGCGGCCTGCCGGAGGGGGGAAATCGACACCCCCGTCTCCATCCGCAACCTGAAACGCTTCGCGGCCGACCGGATCGACTGGGACCGTTTCCCCCCTCCGCTCGTGAAGCTCCGGGACGAGAAGGTGGCGGTGGTGGGTGCCGGCCCGGCCGGGCTCTCCGCCGCCTACTTCCTCGCCCGCCTGGGTTACGGCGTCACCGTCCTCGAGGCCCTCCCCTACGCCGGGGGCATGCTCCGGGCCGGCATCCCCGACTACCGTCTCCCCCCGGAGGTCCTCGACCGCGAGATCGCCTGGATCCAGCGGATCGGCGCGGGAGTGGACATCCGCCTCGGCGTGACCGTGGGGAAGGACCTCACGATCGACGACCTCTTCGCCGAGGGCTACCGGGCCGTCTTCGCCGCCCCGGGGGCCCACCGCGACGCGAAGCTCCGGGTGCCCGGGGAGGACGCCGAGGGAGTCGTTCCCGGGATCGCCTTCCTGAGAGAGGTGAACCTCGAGGGCGGCGGCCGGGTCGGCCGGAAGGTGATCGTCATCGGCGGCGGCGCGGTGGCCATGGACGTGGCCCGTGTCGCTCTCCGCAAGGGCGCCGAGGAGGTGCGCATCTTCTGCCTCGAGACCCGCGGGGAGATGCCCGCCTTCCCGGACGAGGTGGAGGCCGCCCTGGCCGAGGGCATCGAGATCGTGAACGGGTGGGGGCCGAGGCGCTTCCTGGTCACGGACGGACGGGCGACGGGAGTCGAGTTCCGGCGGTGCACGCGCGTGTTCGACGCCGAGGGCCGCTTCCGTCCCGAGTACGACGAGGACGACACGAGAGTCGAGGAGATGGACACCGTCCTGGTGGCCATCGGCCAGGGCCCCGACTGCGGGTACCTCGAGGGGGCGGGGGAGGTCGAGGTCACGCCCCGGGGAACTCCCCTCGCGGACGAGACCACCTTCGCCACCACGAGACCCGGCCTCTTCGTGGGCGGGGAGGCGCTCACCGGCCCCTCCCTGGTCGTCAAGGCGGTGGCCGACGGCCGGGAGGCGGCTCTTTCCATCGATCGCTACGTACGGGGGCTCGACCCCGCCGAGGGGCGTCCCCTCCGCCCCTCCGGAAACCGTTGGGCGGAGATCCCCGCCGACCATTCCCGCACCCCGCGGGCCGAGCCCCTCCTTCTCGACCCGGAGGAGCGCAAGAAGAGCTTCGACGAGGTGGAGCAGCCCTTCACCGAGGAGCAGGCCCGGGCCGAGGCCGCGCGCTGCCTGGCCTGCGGGGAGTGCTCGGAGTGCATGTCCTGCGTCGCGGCCTGCGAGT
>JAOZQC010000052.1:11605-11927 GCA_029932425.1 Planctomycetota bacterium
AGGCCATCCGCCACGACCAGGAGGACGAGATCCGGGAGATCGACGTGGGGTCGATCATCGTGGCCACCGGTTTCGACACCCTGGATCCCCGGAAAGTGCCGGAGTACGGGTACGGGCGGTACCCCAACGTCTTCACGAACCTGGAGTTCGAGAGGCTCAGCAACGCCACGGGACCCACCTCGGGGAAGATCCTCCTCCGCGATGAGACGGATCGCTACTCCTACACGCGCCCGCCGGAGAGCGTGGCGATCCTGCACTGCATCGGCTCCCGCGACCGCCGCCACCACGAGTACTGCTCGCGCACCTGCTGCATGTACGCTCT
>JAOZQC010000485.1:0-660 GCA_029932425.1 Planctomycetota bacterium
GCGGGAGGTGCTGGCGGGGATCCTGCCCCTCCACCGCCGCCTGGCGGAGGCGGGGATCGTGGAGGTCTCCACCTCCCCCGCCTACCACCCCATCCTTCCGTTGCTGGTGGACATGGAGTGCGCCCGGGAGGCCCTGCCGGGCACGCCCCTTCCCGGGGGCCGCCGGCCCCTGCCGGAGGATGCCCGGGAGCACCTCCGGCGGGCGGTGGGGAGGATCACGGAGACGATCGGCGCCCGGCCCCGGGGTCTCTGGCCCAGCGAGGGAAGCGTCTCCCCGGGCATCCTGCCCCTGGCGGCGGAGGCGGGGTTCTCGTGGCTCGCCTCCGACCAGGACGTCCTCGCCGCCAGCGACACGGCGCCCGGCGTCGAGAAGGACCCCTACCGGCCGTACCGGCTTCCCACCCCCGGGGGGGACCTGGCCATCGTCTTCCGCGACCACTTCCTCTCGGACCGGGTGGGCTTCGACTACCAGAGGTGGCCGGGAGAGGAGGCGGCCCGGGACCTCGTGGCGCGGATCCGGGAGATCGGCCGGGGCCGGGAGGATCGCCCCCTGGTGACCCTCATCCTCGACGGGGAGAACGCGTGGGAGTACTACCCGGACGGGGGGATCACGTTCCTCCGGACGCTGTACCGGGAGCTCGGGGACGCGGAGGACCTCGA
>JAOZQC010000485.1:670-3117 GCA_029932425.1 Planctomycetota bacterium
AATCGAGGAGACGCCGCCGGAGCGGAGCATCGAGCGCCTCCACGCCGGGAGCTGGATCCACGCGAGCTTCGGCGTGTGGATCGGGCATCCCGAGGACGTGCGGGCCTGGGAGGCGCTCTACCGCGTCCACGCGGACCACGACCGCCTGGCCGGGGAAGCGGACCCCGCAAGCCGGGAAGCCGCCTATCGGTCCCTGCTGGCCGCGGAGGGAAGCGATTACACCTGGTGGTACGGCGAGGATCACGCCTCCGACCAGGATGCGGAGTTCGATCGCCTCTACCGGACCCACCTCGGGAACGTGTACCGCTTCCTCGGGCGCGAGCCGCCCGCCTTCCTCGAGCGGCCGATCGCGGGGCCGGGAGCGGTGGAGCCCGGAGGGGACGCCCCCCCGACCATGCGCCGGGCGCGGGAGCCGGGTCCTCCGGAAGCGCCGTGAGGGCCGCGCCGGCCCCGCGAGCCGCGGGGGCCGGAGGCGCGGCGGGAGGCCGCCACCGAACCGGGGACGGCCCGACCTCTTCATGGGGGGACCCTGCCCGCTTTACGGAGCAAAGTACTTGACGGACGCCCGGGCGTGGGCCATGCTCTCCCCATGAGCCTGAACGCCCTGCCCCCCCGCCGGCCCGCGCCCGCCCTCTCGGATCGGGCGCGCGCCGACCTCCGCTACATCCGTTCCGCCATGGAGCGTTCGGAGCGGTTCACGGCGGTGTCCGGCGCGGGCACCCTCCTCATGGGGCTCATCGCCCTCCCCACGGCGGTGATCGCCGAGGCCGCGCGCACCCCGGAGGGGTGGCTCCGCACCTGGATCGTGGCCGCCGCCGTGGCCGTCACCTGCGGAGGGGTGGGGATCCTCCGGAAGGCCCGCCGGGAGCGGAAGGGGGTCTTCACCGCGCCCGGCCGCCGGTTCCTCACGGGCTTCGCGCCTCCCGTGCTCGCGGGAGGGCTCCTCACGCTGGCCCTGTTCCGGGCGGGGCGCGCGGACCTGCTCCCCGGGATGTGGCTGCTCCTCTACGGGGCGGGGGTGGTGACGGGGGGGGCGGTCTCCATCCCCGTGGTGCCGCTCACGGGGGCGGCGTTCATGCTCCTCGGAGGCCTGACGCTGCTCCTGCCCGGCGCGTGGGGGAACGCCCTGCTCGCCCTGGGGTTCGGAGGCTTCCACCTCTTCTCGGGGTTCCTCATCCGGAGGCGATATGGCGGATAGCGCGAAGCGGGCCCCGGAGGGCAGCTCCCTCCGGCGCATCCCGGGCACGCTGCCCCCCGGCGGGCTGGATCGCCTGATCCACGAGCGCATGCGCCTCGGGATCCTGAGCGCGCTGGCGGTGAACGAGGCCCTCGCCTTCCGCGAGCTCCGGGAGATGCTCGGGGCCACGGACGGCAACCTGAGCGTCCACGCCCGGAAGCTCGAGGAGGCGGGGTACGTGGAGTGCCGGAAGAGCTTCGAGGGCCGCGTCCCGCGGACGGAGTTTCGCATCACGGGGCGGGGCCGACGGGCGCTCACGCGGTACCTGGATCACATGGAGGCCCTCATCCGCATGACCCGGGAGGGCTGAGGGACCATGGGGGAGCGGAAGAACATGGGGAAGGAACGGAGCCCGGACGGGCTGCACGTGGCCCTGGTCATGGACGGCAACGGCCGGTGGGCGGAGGCGCGCGGGTGGCCCCGGGTGGCCGGACACCGGGCGGGGGCGGGAGTGGTCAGGCGGGTGGTGGCCGCGGCCCCCGAGCTGGGGATCGGGACCCTCACCCTCTTCGGCTTCTCCTCGGCCAACTGGCGAAGGCCGAGGTCCGAGATCGAGGCGCTCATGGGGATCTTCCGGCGGTTCTTCGAGCGGGGGGGGAGGGAGTACCCGGCGGCGGGGATCCGGCTCTCCCTCCTCGGTCGCAGCGACCGCCTCCCGCCGGCCCTGCGCCGGGCCGTGGCCCGCGCGGAGGCGGCCACGGCGGGCGGCGGGCGCCTCCATCTCCGGGTGGCGCTGGACTACTCCTCCCGGGACGCCCTCTACGGGGCGGCGGCGGCCCTCGCGGCCGGGGGGGCTCCGGACCGCGAGCGGTTCGAACGGCTGGTGACGGGGGCGGGGCGCGAGTCGGCGGCGGCCCCGGATGTGGACCTCCTCGTCCGCACGGGAGGCGAGAAGCGCCTCTCCGACTTCCTGCTCTGGGAGTGCGCCCAGGCGGAGCTGATCTTCCTCGATCTCCCCTGGCCGGAGTTCGGGCCCGACCGGCTGGCGGAGTGCCTCCGGGAGTTCGCCCGGCGCGAGCGGCGGTTCGGGGGGCTTCCCGCCCGCGTGTGAGCCCGGGGCGTCCCCCCGGGCCCCGCCGGCCCCCCGACCTCACGCGCCCCGGATGTGCGCCAGCTCGCGGAGGAGCTCCGCGACCCGGGGCTCGGTGACGAGCTCCCGGAGGTCGCGGGCGGCCCGGCGCCGGTAGTTCGGGTAGCCGGTGCGGCTCCC